>NZ_JBSFXE010000020.1:0-138565 GCF_053595195.1 Kitasatospora sp. NPDC002522 | reverse complement strand
GTCTACAAGGTCAAGGACCAGAACCAGTACCTCATGATCGTCGAAGCCCAGGGCGCCAACGGCCGCTACTTCCGCTCCTTCACCGCCACCAGCCTCAACGGGTCGTGGACCCCGCAGGCCGCCAACGAGAACAACCCCTTCGCCGGCAAGGCCAACAGCGGCGCCACCTGGACCAACGACATCAGCCACGGCGACCTCGTCCGCAACAACCCCGACCAGACCATGACCATCGACCCCTGCAACCTCCAACTCCTCTACCAGGGCAAGAACCCCACCGCCGGCGGCCCCTACGACCAACTCCCCTGGCGCCCCGGCCTCCTCACCCTCCAACACTGACCCACCCAGCACACAGGAGCCCCGACCACACAACGGCCGGGGCTCCCCCCATTCACAGCAGATGCAGGGCTGCAGCTCAGAGCCCGGCTTCGAGGGCCTCCTGGAGGCGCTTCGCGCGCTCCTCGCCGTGGTGGGTGTTGGTGTCCGACTTGTGGTCGAACGTCAGCACGCCGTCGGTGAAGGAGATCCCGGCCGGGCTGAAGTACTCACCGGTGTTCCGGATGACGACCTTGGAGATCCCCTCGCGGAGCGCCTCCTTGCCCATGTCGTCGGCCCCGACCACGCTCAGCGCGTCCACCAGCGGCTGGAAGTACACCTGGGGGAAGTAGTCGGCGTAGCTGTCGGCGTAGTCGGGGACGGCCAGTTCCTGCCACTCCACCTCGATCGGCACCTCGAAGCCTGCCGCCTCGTCGATCCGCGACTTCCAGCCCGGGTAGTCGTCGTTCTTGAACCGCTCGACGCTGCGGCGTTCGGCCAGGCCCATGCGGGACCTCCACATTGTTCGTGATTGTGCTGTTCTTCAGAGCACAGCGGTGATGTTCCTCGCTTGCGGTGATCCTTCCGGTCGTGCGGCCGGGAGGCATCCGTAAGTTCACGGAAATCCCCTACGCAGCAGCCGTGGTGATGGGTGCTCAGGCGGCCTCCAGGATGCCGAGGGCGATGATCAGGTCGGACCGCGACGTGACGTGGAGCTTGCGGAAGATGCGGGTCAGGTGTCCTTCGACGGTCTTGACGGAGATGAAGAGTTCGGCGGCGATGGCGCGGTTGCTCCGGCCGCGGGCGACGAGCTCGGCGATGCGGTGCTCCTGTTCGGACAGGGCGGGGTGGGCGGGGGCGTGGCGGCCGGGGCGGGGGCGGTGACCGCCGATCCGGCGCTGGGCGTTGACGGCGAGGATGCCGAGGTGGGCGGCCCCGCAGGCGTCGGCGAGCTGTTTCGCCCGACCGACGGCGAGTGCGGCCTCGTCGAGCCGGTGACCGTCGGCGAGGCTGCGGCCGAGCAGCAGGCGGGCTCGGGCCTCGGCGGGGGAGAGGCCCGCGGAGGCGAAGAGGTCGGCTGCGGATCGACAGAGTTCGGCGGCGGTGTCGGGGTCGTCGCTCCGCACCGAGGCCAGGGCGAGTGCGGCGTATCCGCGCTGGCCGGGCAGGTCCACGGTGTCGGCCGCCTCGGCGGCGGCCGTGGCCCAGTCCCGGGCCGCGGCATGGTCGCCCCGGGCCGCCTCGGCCCGGGCGGCGGTACAGCACCACATGGCCCGCAGGGCGGGCAGGGGCACCGGGCGGCCCGGTTCGACGACGGCGCGGATGAGGTCCAGGCAGTCGTCGGGTCGGCCCTGCTCCAGGCGCAGCGCGGCCAGCATGCCGGCGGACGCCTCCCAGAGCCGTCCGCGACGGTCGACGGCGCGAAGCGCCTGCTCGACGGTTTCGGCCGCCGAGGTGGGGCCGGTCTGCAGGGCGGTCGCCGCGGCCCGCAGGGTCAGGGCGAAGGCCGCGAGGTGGGGCAGGGCGAGCTGACGTGCCGTCTCCTCGGCGCTTCCGGCCGCGGCGGCGCTGCCCGCCAGTTCGCCGGTCGCCTGCTGCGCGTAGGACTGGCACAGCAGCAGGTGGGGCAGCAGGTGGGTCTGCCCGGTCCGGCGGGCGATCGCGACGGCGCGGGTGGTGTGGCGCAGGGCGTCGTGGTGGCGTTCGGACAGTGCTTCGGCCCAGCCCAACTGGGCGGCCCCGTCGAGGCAGGCGGCCAGTTCCCCGTCCTTCATGGAGGCGAACGCGGCTGCCGCTTCGACCGCGTGCGTTCGGGAGGGTTCCCGGCAGCCGCGGTACGCGGCGCCCAGGGCGCGGCAGGCGGCGACGGCGGTCCGGGTCCTGCGGTCGGAACGGCTTGCCCGGAGCGTGTCGAGGAGGCCCGCGGCCTCGTCGTACCTGCCCTGCGCCGTGCGCACGATGGCGAGTTGCAGCCGGAGCGGGTCGGCGCGGGGGTCGTGCTGCGGCCAGCGGGCCAGTTCGCGTTCCAGGGCGGGGCCGTTCGACCGCGGGGTGAGGGTGCGTTCGACGGCCGACCCGGCTGCCACCAGGGGCACCCGCAGCTCGGGTCGGTCGGGTGGCACCAGGTCGAGGGCCTGACCGAGGCTGTCGCGGCACCCGGCCAGGTCGCCGGTCATCGCGACGGCTTCGGCCAGCCCCAGCAGCATGCCGCGTCGGAGCGGGGCCACCTCGCCGGAGCGGTCGGTGGCGGACAGGCGCAGCGCGGCGCGCAGCCAGGTGGCCGCGGTGGCGGGGGAGAGGTGGAGGGTCGACGCAGCCGCCTCGACCAGCACCGCGAGGGCCTCGCGGTCCCCGGGGCGCGCCGAGCGCGCGACATGGGGGGCGCGTTCCACCGGCCCGGCGCCGCTGTCGCGCAGGGCCAGGTCGGCGCGGCGGTGCGCGGCCAGGGCCCAGCCCGGCGGGGTGTCCCCGGCCACCGCCTCGCGCAGGACGGGATGGCGTGAGCGCAGCAGCCGGTGCACGTCCGACGGTGCTCCCGCGGGGTCCGCGGACCGGACGAGGTCGAGTGCGGACAGGCCGTCGAGGGCGTCCAGCGCGCGCTGGTCGGGGAGGTCGGCCACCGCCGCGAGGAGCAGCGGGTCGAAGGGGTCGCCGAGCACGGACGCGGCGCGCAGCACCGCGAGTTCGTCGGCGGAGAGCACGGCGGTCTCCCGGATCAGGGCCGCCCGGACGGCCTCCGGCAGACCGGCGGCGGCGTTCCGGGCCAGGTCGCCCAGCAGGCTCAGGTAGAACGGGTTGCCCTGGCCGGCCGTGCAGAGCCGGTCCCGGTCGTCGGAGGTGTACCCGGGGCCGAGCAGGGTTTCGCAGGCTTCCCGGTCCAGCGGCGCGAGCGGGACGCGGAGGACCCGGTAGGGCGCCGCCGGGTGCTGGAGCGCGGCCAGGAGTCGGGCCGGGGACTGCCGTGGCCGGTGACCGCAGGCCAGGATCAACGCGGTGCCGGGCGCTCGTCGCAGCAGGTCGTGGAGCAGGCCGAGCGTGGCCTCACCGGCCCAGTGCAGGTCGTCCAGGCAGAGCAGGACGCCGCGGCCGCGGTCGGCGTCCGCGAGCAGTCGGGCGAGGTCCGGGCGCGGCCCGTGCCGTCCGGGGTGCTCCTGCGCGGCGGTCCGGAGCAGGTCCAGCAGGAGCGGGCGTTGCCGTTCGAAGGCCGAGGAGCGGTCGCAGAGGACGGTCAACCCCTCGGCCCGGGCCAGCCGTTCGAGCTCGGCGAGCAGGGTGGACTTCCCCAGGCCGGGGTCGCCGGTGATCTCGAGGACGGTGGACGCTCCGTCGGCGCATGCGGTGACGGCCGACCGGAGGAGTGACATCTCGTGCGCCCGGCCGGTCGGCGGCGGGTTCTGTTCCCTCATAGGCATCCCCTCTGACGTGCTGAGGCCCCGTGGAGCTGATCGTCAGTCATGTCCCGCCCAGGCAGCGTCCGTTGAACTACGCCAGCCCCTTACGCAACTGCCGGCGGCGCGGGAGAAACGAGGGTCGCACCCTCATGCTGGTCCCCCCGGTCCGCTGCCAGATTGGCCGTCAAGGTCGCTGCCGAGCGGCGGATCGTCGGATGGGGTAGTCACGTGCATGACTTTCGCTTGCAGTGGGTGGTGGAGTCGGTTCTCGCCGAGCGCGGGCTGGACGGCTGGTCGTTCACCGAGGACGAGGTCTGGTGCCGGGTGACACCGGCCGGCGACGGCGGGGTCGACCGGGTACAGGGGTGGAAGCTCCACGTCTCCGCGACGCGGCTGTCCGCTCCGGAGGTGCTGCACCGGGTCGCGCACGTCCTGGTCCCGCGCGGGGTCGCGTTCAAGTTCTCCCGCAGCATCAGGATGGTCGAGGAGATGACCGGCGAGCGGTACGACCGGGCCCAGTGCGGGAAGATCATCGCCGTCTACCCGTCCGACGAGGACGAGTTCCGCGAGCTCGCCACGGCGCTCGACGAGGCCACGGCGGGGCTTCCCGGGCCGGCCATCCTGAACGACCGGCCGCTGCGGCCCGGCAGCCTGGTGCACTACCGGTTCGGCGCGTTCCGGGGCGTTCCGGTGCTCACCGACGACGGGGTGTTCGAGATCCGGGTCGCCGATCCGGACGGGACCCCGGTCGAGGACCGCCGCAAGCCGTGGTTCTGCCCGCCGTCCTGGGCGGAACTCCCGTACCCCAGCCCGCCGAAGGCGTCCAAGCCCGGCGCGCTGCTCGCCGACCGCTTCGAGGTGCGCCAGGCGATCCGGCACTCCGCCCGCGGCGGCGTGTACCGGGCGCTGGACCACCGGACCGGCGCGGAGGTGATCGTCAAGCAGGCCCGCGCGCACGTGGGCGGGCGGCTGAACGGCGAGGACTGCCGCAGCGGCCTGCGCAGCGAGTGGCAGGCCCTGAGCACCCTGGCCGGGATCACCGCCGAGCCGGTCGACCTCTTCGACCTCAACGGCCACACCTTCCTGGTGGAGTCCCTCGTCCCCGGGGTGACCCTGGCCCAGTGGCTCGACGAGCAGTTGGCGGACGGCGACTGGCGGGGCGGACTGGAACCGGCGCGGCTGCTGGACATGGCGCGGAAGCTGACCGGGCTGCTGGCCGAGGTCCACGCGCGCGGGCTGGTGTTCCAGGACTTCACCCCGCTCAACATCATGGTGACCCCGGACGGCGAGCTGAAGCTGATCGACCCGGAGATGGCACGCGTCCCCGGCGAGTGGGGCGTCCGGGGTCACACGCTCGGCTTCGCCGCCCTGGAGGTCGTGCGCAACCCCGGCGAGGGCTGGGTGCCGCAGCAGACGGCCGACCTGTACTCGCTGGGAACGGTGCTGGCCTTCCTCGCGGTGGGGACGGCGCCGATGTTCGGGAAGGACGGCCCGAAGCCGCTCTCCGTGCACGAGCGCCTCGCCGCGGTCCTGCACGCGGCCGGCGTGCACTACCCCGCGGCGCGGATGGTGGCACCGGCGGTGCGCGGCCTGACCGCCGACGACCCCGAGCAGCGCTGGTCGCTCGACCGGCTCCGGGAGTTCCTCGCCACCTGCACCGTCCCGGCGGCCGTCGTCCCGGCCGGCGGAGACACCGCAGCCGCGGACCGGCTGTCCGACGCCGACCGGCAGCGCTTCACCGACGACGGTCTCGCCCACCTGCTGGCGACCATGGCCGCCCCCGGTGACGACGCCCGCCGGCTGTGGCCGAGCACCGACTTCGGCGACGGCACCGACCCCTGCAACGTCCAGCACGGCTCGGCCGGCGTCCTGGGCGTGCTCACCCTCGCCGACCGCCACCTGCACCGGGACGACCTGCGCGCGGCCGTCGTCCGGGCGGCGGACTGGACCGCTCGGCGGCGCGACGCGATCCCCCGGCTGCTGCCCGGCCTTTACTTCGGGCGCTCCGGCACCGCCTGGGCGCTCTTCGACGCGGCCCGCCACCTCGGTGACGCGGAACTCGAGCGGCAGGCGGTCGACCTGGCCCTCGCGGTGCCGGTGGAGTGGCCCAACCCGGACGTCTGCCACGGCGTCGCGGGGTCCGTCCTGACCCAGCTCCACCTGTGGCGGGGCACCGGCCGCGGCGAGTTCCTGGAGCGGGCGACCAAGGGCGGCGAGGCGCTGCTGGCAGCCGCCGAGCACAGCGACGGCCAGGTCTACTGGCCCGTCCCCGCCAGCGTCGACTCGCTCCTGGCGGGCATCTCCCACCTCGGGTTCGCGCACGGCGTGGCCGGAGTCGGGTACACCCTGCTGGCGATCGCGCAGGCCACGGGCGACGAGCGGTACCTGGCGGCCGCGGTGGCCGCCGGGAGGACCCTGGTCGCCGAGGCCGAGCGCGAACCGTCGGGCGCGCACTGGCGCAACGACCGCGCCGACGAGCCCGGCACGGGCATGCGCACCCACTGGTGCAGCGGCGCCTCCGGCGTGGGGACCTTCCTGCTGCGGCTGTGGCAGGCCACCGGTGACGCCGAGTACCTGCAGCTGACGGAGGAGGCCGCGCAGGCGGTCCGCCGGGCCCGGTGGTACTCGGGCACCGCGGCCTGTCACGGCCTGGCCGGCAACGGCGAGTTCCTGCTCGACCTCGCCGACGCCGTCGGCGGCCCGTACCGCGAGTGGGCCGAGGAACTGGCCTGCGCGATGGCGCTGCGCCACGGCATCCGCGGCGGACGCCTGGTGATCCCCGACGAGTCCTCGCAGGGCGTGGCCGTCGACTACAACGTCGGGCTGAGCGGCGCCGTCGGCTTCCTGCTGCGGCTGGCGCACGGCGGGGTCAGGCCCTGGATGGTCGACGGGGCCTCGGAGCAGGCCGTCGACGGGGCCCGGTGCTCGATGCAGTTGGTGACGCGGTGACAACTCCCTGGCGGGGGCGCATCGATGACACCACGGTGACGGCGCGGATCAGCTTCCGGTTCTCCGCCTCCGGCACCCGGGCCGCCTGCCTGGCCACCACCGAGTCCGGCCGGCAGTACGCCGAGAGCTGGAGCCTGCGGGAGAACGGGCCGGTCCTGGACTTCTCCGCCGAGCTGACGGGCGACCTCACCTACACGATGGTCCTCCCGCTGGACGGCGAACGCCTGCTGGTCTCCCGGCACGGCCCCGAGGACACCCAGACCCTGAGCCTGCTGCACGACGACGGGCGGCTCAGCGCCGTGGGCAGCACGCAGCACGCACCGCTCGCCCTGCTGGGCCTGCCGGAGGGAGCACCCGGCCTGGCACTGGCCTGGTCGAGCCGCGGCGGGGGTGCGGCGGACGAGGAGACGGCGCTGTACCGGGTGACCACCGGAACCCCGTGGCTGCAGGAGCTGGTCCGGCTGCCGGGGCCGGTCCGGGACGTGACGGTCTGCGGCCCGCGGGTCCTGTTCACCCTGGAACCGGCGTCCGGCCGGGTGCGCCTGCTGGTCGATCCCCGCGACGGGACCACCGTCCCGGTGCCGTTCCCCGACGACGCCTCCCGCGTGCTGGCCGGCACCGAGCACCAGGTGCTGCTCGCCCGGCGGGGGCCGCAGGGATCGTCGCTCGCCCGGGCGGACCTCGCCGACGGCAGCATCCGCCCGTTCGACCCGGACACTCCGCCACGGGGGACCGTCTACCCGCTGGCGCTGGACCCGACCGGGACGTTCGTCGCGGTCCTGGAGACCGTCGGCGCCCACTCGCTGCTCAGCTGCTGGGACACCGAGTCCGGGGCGGTGCACCGGATCGCGGTGCCGGAAGGCGAACTCCTCCCGCTCGCGGCCTGGACCCCCGCGGGGCTCTGGCTCCCGCACTCCGACCCCCGGCGGCCCCGGACCATGGCCTGGCTGCCACCGGGCTCGCCGGAACTGCGGCTCCCCGCCGCGCCGGTGGAGCCCTGGCTGCCCGGCCGGGTGGAGACCTTCCCCGGGGCGGAGGGGCCGGTCGAGGCCGTGGTCCACGGACCGGACTGGCGCACCAGCCCGCGCGTCGTGGTGGCCCTGCACGGCGGCCCCACCAGCCACTGGACGCTCGGCTTCAACCCGCTGTTCCAACTCCTCGCGGCGGCCGGCATCGCGGTCGTGGCACCCAACCAGCGCGGCAGCACCGGCTACGGGGCGGCGCACACGCTCGCGCTCGTCGGAGCCTGGGGCGTGCCCGACCTCGCCGACGTGTCGGCCGTCGCGGCCCACGTCCGGGACCACCGCGCGGCGGGACTGCAGCGCCCCGCCGTGCTCGGCATCAGCTACGGCGGCTACCTGGCGCTGCTGGCCGCCGGCACCCGACCGGACCTGTGGTCCGGCTGCGTGGCCGTCGCCCCGTTCCTGTCCGGACCCCGGCTGCACGCCGAGGGCTTCGCCACAGTGCGCGGCATGGTGGAGCGCCTCGACGGGCTCACCGAGGCGACCGACGCCCTCGGGCCGCGTGACGTGACCCGGTTCGCCGCCGACCTGCGGGCCCGGCTGCTGCTGGTCCACGGGGCCCGCGACGAGTCCACGCCGGTGGAGCATTCCCGCTCCCTGGCACGCCAGTTGGCCGACCTCGGCCGCCGCGAGGGCACGGACTTCCGGTATCTCGAACCCCCCGACCGCGGCCACGCCGCCCTCGGTTCCTCCGTCCAGGACCCGATCGCCGCCCTGGTGACCCGGTTCCTCATCGACGGCGAGCCGGCCGCCGACCCCGCCGGTGTACCCGCGCACGAGAGGAGGTGACCGTTCATGGAGTTCGACCTGGAAGCCCTGCAGGAGCTTCCCCCCGAGGAGGAGCTGGCTGCAGGTACGTGCAAGGCGAGCTGCAGGTTCTCCGCCTGCTCCGCGTTGACGTCCACGACCCTCTACGGCCAGTGATCCGTTCGGCCCGTGTGCCAGTCCGTGAGAGGAGGTGATCACCCATGGAATTCGACCTCAACGCGCTTCAGGAGCTGCCCGCCGAGGAGGACCAGGCCGGCATCGGCTGCCGCTTCAGCTGCGGCGTCAGCTGCGGCGGGTCCTGCCCGGCGACCTGCCTGGCCACCGGCAACCAGTGAGCCGGTAGGTGACGGTCCGTCAGATCACGGTCCGTGAGAGGAGGTGATCATTCATGGAGTTCGACCTCGACGCCCTGCAGGAGCTTGCCTCGCAGGAGGAGCAGGCGGCTGCCGCCTGTGCCTGGAGCTGCGGCCGGAGCTGCCAGGTGACGGTGTGCCCGTCCACCTGCCCGGTGAGCACCGTCTGACAGCCCTTCAGCCCGCGCCACCGATCCCGTGAGAGGAGGTGATCACCCATGGACTTCGACCTCGACGCCCTGCAGCAGCTCGCGCCGCAGGAGACGCAGACCACCGGCGCTTGCACCAAGAGCTGCTACCCGACGGTCTGCCCGGCCACCTGCACGATCACCGACCCGTGACCGGCGCCCGCAAGGACAACCCACACCAGAAAGGACCTCGCATGGAACTCGACCTCGACGCGCTGCAGGAACTGCCCGCGCAGGAGGAGCAGACCGGCTACTGCGGCCGGAGCTGCTCCGGCACCTGTCCGGCGACCTGCACCGTCACCGGGTTCTGACAGCCCGCCACCAGTCCGACCCACACACCGAAAGAGGTGCCGTACATGGAGCTCGACCTGGACGCCCTGCAGGAACTCCCCGCCGACGAGGAGCTGGCCGGGAACTGCGGCTTGAGCTGCTCCGTCAGCTGCCGGTCCACCTGCCACTCGACGGGCGTCTGACGCCGTAGCGGTACCGCGGTGCCGGAGCGACCCGGCTCCGGCACCGCGCCCACGCCCCCTTTCTCCTCCCGGAGGTTCCATGCCAGCCACCCCCGGTGGCCGACTGCTGGTCGCCACCGCGATCCGCCTGCGCACGCGACTGATCCTGCTCACCGCCGCACTCGGTACGCAGGTGGCCGCGGGGCTGGCCCTCCCGGTCCTGCTGGCCCGGGCCGTGGACGCGGTGCTGCGGCACGGCGACACCGTCCGGCCGGTCGCCGCCCTGGCCGCCGTGCTGGCCGCCGGCGCGATCGGCGAGACCGCCACGGTGCGGCTCTCGGTCTCGGCGGGTGCGCACGGCACCGCCTGGATACGGATGCTGACGGTCCGTCGGCTGCTCGGCCTCGGGCCGCGATCGCCGTTCCCGGTCGGGGAGGCGGTGACACAGGTGGTCCAGGCCGCGCCCCAGGCGGCCACCCTCCCCGCCCAGGCGACCGAATCAGCCGTCGCGTCCGCCGGCTCGGCCGTGGCGCTGGTCGCGCTCTGGACGGTGGACTGGCGGGCCGGCCTGGTCTTCACCGTGCTGTTCCCGCTCACCGCGCTGGTGGCGCGCAGGTTCATCACCGAGGCCGGCGACGCCGAGGCCCGCTACCTGGCCGCCCAGACCGGCATGGCGACCCTGCTGGTGAACGCGCTCGCCGGGGCCCGCACCATCCGCGCGGTCGGCACCCTGGCCGTCGAGACGGAACGCGTGGTCGCCCCGCTGCCGGACCTGTCCGCCGCGGGACACGCGATCTGGCGCGTCCAGCGGGACGTGGTGTGGAAGATCGGGCTGCTGATGCCGCTGACCCAGGTCCTGGTCCTGGCCACCGCGGGGCTGGACCTGGTCGCCGGACGCATCAGCCCCGGCAGCCTGCTGGCCGTCACCGGCTACCTGACCCTGGCCTCCGGCCTGCTCGACCAGGTGGACGTGTTCCTGGGTCTGGCGAGCGCCCGGGCCGGCGCGTCCCGGCTCGGCGAGGTCCTGGACCGGCCCGTCGTCGAGGGCGGGCCGCTGCGCACGCCGCCGCCGAGCGGGGCGCTGTCGCTGCGCGGCGTCACCGTCCGCCGCTCCGGCACCGCCGTGCTGGACCGGCTCGACCTGGACGTCCCCGACGGAGCGTCAGTGGCCGTGGTGGGCGCGACCGGATCCGGCAAGAGCCTGCTGGCCGCGCTGCCGGGCCGGCTGGCCGACCCGGACGAGGGGGAGGTGCTGCTCGGCGGGGTGCCCGTCCGGGAGCTGGACCTGCGTACCCTGCACGACGCCGTCGCCTACGCCTTCGAGCGCCCCGCGCTGCCCGGCGGCACCCTGCACGAGGCGATCGCCTTCGGACGTCCCGAACTCCCGCGCCACGCCGTCGAGTCCGCCGCCCGCGCCGCGCAGGCCGACCCGTTCGTGCGCCGCCTGCCCGCCGGCTACGACACCCCGCCGAGCCTCGCGCCGATGTCGGGGGGACAGCTCCAGCGCATCGGGCTGGCCCGTGCCCTGGCCCGCCCGGCCCTGCTGCACGTGCTGGACGACGCCACCTCAGGGCTGGACACGGTGACCGAGACCCTGGTCAGCGAGGCCGTCACCGAACGGCTCGGCGGCAGCACCCGACTGATCGTCACCCACCGCGCCACCACCGCCGCCCGCTGCGACCTGGTGGCCTGGCTGCACGACGGACGCATCCGCGGCTTCGCCCCGCACGCCGTGCTCCGGGCGGACCCCGCCTACCGGGCCGTCTTCGCGCCCGCTGCCGAACCCACCGCCGCCGAACCCACCGCCGCCGAACCCACCGACGACGACCTCCCCGGCAAGGAGCAGCGATGCACAGCCGACCGCTGACCGGCGCGGCAGCCGAACCGGCCGCCGCCGCACCGTGGTTCAGGAGGACGCCGCGCCTGGGCCTGACACCGACCGCGGCGGCGCTGCTCGCCGACGGCCTGCACGGGAGCCGGCGACCACTGCTGCGGATCGCCGGGCTGTCCGCGGTCGAGGCGGCCCCCGCACTCGCCTCCGGCTGGGTGACCGCCGCCGCCCTCGACCACGGCTTCCTGGCCCACCGCACCGGCACCGGACTGGCCTGGCTGGGCGTCCTCGCCCTGCTGTACCTGGTCCGTGCCTGCGCCGAGCGCGCCATGTTCGACCCGATGGCCGCAGTCGTCGAACCGCTGCGCGACCACCTCACCCGTCGGGTCGTCCACAACACCCTGCGCCAGGCGACCGAGCTGGGCCGCGACCCGGGCACGGCGAGCGTGTCCCGGCTCAGCGGCCAGATCGACTCCGCCCGCGGCCTGATCGCGTCCCTGCTGCGCACGGCGCGCCCGCTGGCGGTCACCCTCCTCGCGGCGCTGGTCGGACTGGCCGGGCTCGACCCGCTGCTGGCCGTCCTGGTGCTGGTCCCGCTCACCGCGGCGGTGGCCCTCTTCGCCTGGTCCATGCGCCGGCTGACCGCGCTGCGCCGGGACGCCCTCCTCGCCGCGGAGGAGGTGGCGCGCCAGGTCGGGGCGGTCCTCGCCGCCGCCCGCGACGTCACCTCGCTCGGGGCCGAGGAGCACGCGGCGGCGCTGGTCGAGGCGGAGTCGGACCGGGCCCGCAACTCCCTGCTGCGCGTCGGACGCGCCGTCACCCTGCGCATCCCCGTGGTGCTGCTCGGCGGGTACGTCCCGCTGCTGGGCCTGCTGCTCGGCCCGCGCCTGACGGACGGTCACCCGATCACCGTCGGCGCCCTGATCGGCGCGGCCGTCTACGTGGCGGGGTCCGTCGTTCCGGCGCTGCAGCTGATGACCGGCACGGTCGGCGGCTACTGGAGCCAGCTGGGTGTGCTGCTGCACCGCCTCGGCGAGGTCGCGCCGGAACGGTCGGCGCCCGCCCGCCCGGGGCCGGACGGGTCGCCGCTCGGGAGCCCTGCCGAGTCCGTGCCGATGCCGGACCTGACCGTCGACCGGTTGTGCTTCGCCTACGGCGTCGGCGCCGAGCCGGTGCTGCACGACCTGAGCCTCACCGTCCCGTTCGGCGACCACCTGGTGATCACCGGAGCCAGCGGCATCGGGAAGTCCACCCTCGCCGCCCTGCTCGCCGGCCTCCACGAACCGACGTCCGGCGCCGTCGCGTTCGCCGGTCGCCGGGTCACCGCGCTGCCGGAGGAGACCCGGTGCCGCCTGGTCGTCCTGGTCCCCCAGGAGGCGTACGTGTTCCCCGGAACGGTCCGGGACAACCTCCGCTACCTCGCCCCGCTCGCCGAGGACGCCGCCGTCCTCCACGCCGCCGAGTGCGTCGGGCTCCAGCCCCTGCTCACCCGGCTCGGCGGCCTCGACGCGCAGGTGGGCGATCCGGCCGACCTCTCCAGCGGGGAACGCCAACTCCTGGCACTCGTCCGCACCTACCTCTCACCCGCACCGGTCGTCATCCTCGACGAGGCCACGGCCCACCTCGACCCGGCCGCCGAGGAGCGGGCGGAACGAGCCTTCCGGGCCCGCCCCGGCACGCTCATCGTGATCGCCCACCGCACGGGTTCCGCCGCCCGCGCCCGACGGATCCTCCACCTCGACGGCGAGGCACACCGGCTGACGACCAATGAGCCCCTCGCCACCGTTGCGTCGTGAGCGGCGTGGCGCTCACCGGGACGGCGGGGCGGCGGTGGCCAGTCGCGCCCGCAGGTCGGCGGCGTCGGCGCCCAGGCGTGCCGAGCCGCACTGGTCGGCCAGCACCGCGGCCCGGTGCAGCCAACCGCCCACCGCGTCGGTCCGCCCGGCGTCCAGCGACACCGCCGCCGCCGTGAGCAGGGTGCGGGCCAGCTCGATGCGGTCACCGGCGTCGGCGAAGTCCGCGATCGCGTCCTGGGCGCAGCGCAGTGCGCCGTCGGTGTCCCCACCCACCGCGTGGGCCCGCAGACGGGCCCGCAATGCGAAGCCCTGCCGGCCCACGGAGGGAAGTTGGGCGACGCTCTCCTCGGCCAGCCGCGCCCAGCGGTCGGTGGCGGCCGGGTCGCCGTCCGCGGCTGCCACCTGCGCCAGCAGGTCGCACCAGCGGGGCCTGCGCCAGGCGGTGAGCCTCGGCAGCTCCTCGCCGCCCGCGACGTCCAGCAACTGCCAGCCGGCCCGGGCCGGGTCGCCCGTGTGCAGGATGAACTCGGCCTGGGCGCAGCGCACGGAGACCGCCCACGAGGTCAGCGTGCTGCCGACGGCCGCCCTGGCACGTTCGGCGGTGGCGGACGCCTCCGCCAGGTCACCGGGGCCGTCGCGCCAGAGCAGTACTTCGGCCCGCAGCGTCATGAGGACCGTCTCGGTGGTGGTGTCGCCGATCCGTCTGACGTGCTGGTCGGCCTCGTCCAGCGTGGTCAGTGCGCCGGACAGGTTCCCGGCGCGCAGCCGGGCGTTGCCGAGGACCGTCAGGATCTGCGGATGGATGTAGGTCTGCCCGGTGCGCCGGGACAGGTCCGCGCCACGGGCGAGGTGGCGCTCCGAGTCGGCCAGCCGTCCCATCATGCCTTCGGCGATGCCCACCTGGAACGCGGCTTCCAGGTAGGCCACCAGCATCGTGTCGGGGACGGTGTCCAGGATGTCGGCGGCCTTGGCCAGCGTCGCCAGCGCGCCCGCCTGGTCTCCGGTGAACAGGTGGCCGAGTGCTGCCTTGCCCAGGGCGTTGGCCTCGCCGACCGGGTCGAAGTGCGCCCGTGCGAGCCCGGCGGCGGTCTCGGCGTGCTGCTGGCACGTCTCGTAGTCCTGCACGTCGTAGGCGTAGTCGGCCAGTTCCGCGTGCAGGGCGGCGGCGGTGGCCGAGTCGTCGTCGGTCAACGCCGCGAGTCCGGCACGGGCGAGGGCGCCGGCTTCGCTGTACCGGCCCAGTCGCCGTTCGATCCGGCTGGAGTCGGCGAGCGCGGTCGCACCGTCGGCCGGCCCGCCGGGAATCTCCGAACGCAGCGCCTCGAGCAGCGCCCGGCCCTCCGAGGCGTCCCCGGTCAGCAGCCGGGCCCGGGCGAGCAGGACCTTCGCCTCGTACCAGTGCGCCCCGCCCTCGCGCAACAGCGACAGGGCGGCCTGCAGGTGGCCCGTCGCCACGGCCGGAGCGGTGTAGAGCATGCCGCGGGCCGCCGCGATCAGCGTCGTCGCGTGTTCCGGCTGCCACGGGTCGGCGGCCCGCGCGACGTGGTGGGCGCGCTCCGCGATCGGCGCCGCCCGCCGGGCGAGTTCGGCCTCCGCGCGCTGGTGCAGGGCGATGCGGCGGCTGGGCTCCAGCCGCTCGTAGACGACGTCGGCGACCGCCCGGTGACGCAGCGACAGCCGCGGCGCGGGCTCGGCCGGGCGGACCAGGTCGAGCCGGGTCAGCCCGTCCACTGCGGCCATGACCTCCTGCGGGTCCAAGTCCGCGACGGCGGCGAGGAGTTCCGGGTGGACGTGATCGCCGAGGACCGCCGCGACCTGGACGACTGACAGGGCGACGGCGTCGAGACCGTCGAGTTCGCCGAGGATCGCCGTCCCGGCATCGGCCGCCGTCCCACCGTCGGCGGCCAGCACCTTGAGGTACTGCGGGTTGCCGCCCGCCACGCCGTGGACCTCCTCCAGGTCCGGCCGGTCGCCGAGCAACTCGCGGGCCTGCGCCCGGGAGAGCGGTCCGAGGTTCCACACCTCCAGGAGCCCGGCGGACGACGCGCGGGAGAGCACCGCGGCGAGCGGGGACGAGAGCTGGCGCTGCCGGTAGGCCATCAGGCACAGCACCGGACCGGTGACGGTGGCCTCCAACAGCCGCTCCACGTCCGCGATCCGCTCGGGCGCGAGCTCGTGCAGGTCGTCCACCACCGCCAGGACGGCGGCGCGGTCGTCGGCGCGCGCCGCGAGCTCGTAGACGTCCACGAGGTCGGGTCCGGCGGGCAGCGGAGGCAGCGGCGCGTGCTTGCCGCGCGCGGCGAGCACGGGCACGCCCTGGGACCGGGCGTGCGCGGCGGCCGTCCACAGCAGGCAGCTCTTCCCGATGCCCGGCTCGCCGACCAGGACGACCGCCCGACCGGAGCCCGCCTTCAGCGCCTCCAACGCCCGGGTCACCGCGTCGAGTTCGACCTCCCGGCCGAGCAGCCGGGGCGCGTCGACCACGGCCCGCGGCGTCGCCGGCGCGAGGTCGCCCGCTTCCGGACCGTCAGCGGGAAGCGGCACCTCGGGGGCAGGCCGGCGGGCCTTGAGGTACGCCTGCTCAGGCCCGGTGTTGCGGCTCACGATGACGGCCAGCGCGGCGCGACTGGACACGCCGGTCTTGCGGTAGATCCGGGCGATGTGGGACTCGATGGTGCGCGGGCTGAGCACGAGCTTGTCGGCGATCGCGGCGCTGGTCAGGCCCTCGGCGACCAGTTCGGCCACCTCCCGTTCGCGGGCGGTCAGCGAGACCAGCTCACCGGCCGGTTCGGCCGGGGCGGCGAAGACCACCGGACGGATGCGTTCGGCGAGGCCCGAGAGCAGGCGGGCCCCTCCCTCCGAAGCCAGCCGTGATCCCCGGTGCCACATCTCGGCCGCGCCGGTGCCGTCGCCCACGGCGCGCGCGTGCGGAGCGGCGAGGAGCAGTGACTGCGCTTCGCGGAGCGTCGCCCGGGACCGGACGCTCTGCTCGGCCGCCGCGGTGAACATCCGGGCCGCCTCGGCCGAGTCGCCGTGGTACGCGGCGATCCGGCCGAGACTGCGCAGCGCCGCGCCGCGCTGGGCCGGCAGACCGAGTTGCTCCGCCTCCTTGCGGGCGCGCTCCGCCCAGCGCACCGCGGCGTCGGTGTCGCCGACGGCGAGGGCGGCGCTGCTGAGCATCTCCAGGCAGTTGGGGCGGGTCGAGGGCTGCAGCCGGCGCAGGTCGCTTCCGCCGCCGGCCCGCAGCAGGATGTCCGTCGCCCGGTGCGGATCGGCGGCGTCGAGTGCGGCGGAGGCGAGCATGCACAGCGCCAGGGTCGCCCACCAGTGGTCGTTGCCGCCGGCCGCGGCCGCGGCCTCCTCCGCGACGGCCAGTGCGCTCGGTGGTTCCGGCCGGCAGGCCTGCTGCAGGATCTGGGAGCGGAACGCCAGGGTGAAGGCGAGCAGTTCGTCACTCCCCACGGCGCGCGCCATCGGCTCGGCCTCCTCGGCCAGTTCCAGCGCGCTGGTGATCCGACAGGTGCTGAAGTGGACGTAGGCCTTCGCGGTCAGGAACTGCGGGACCAGACAGACCTGGCCGGTCCGCCGGGCGATCTCCAGCCCGCGGTCCAGACGGCTCTCGGCAGCGGCGTAGTCCTCCAGGAACGCCTCGGTCCAGCCCAGGGTGCACAGCGATTCGCACAGCTCGGCGAGGTCGGAGTCGGCCAGGGTCTCGGCGAGTGCGGCCGCCGATGCGGCAACGGTGCGGGCCGTGCCCAGGTCGCCCTCGTACGCCTCGCCCAGGGCGATCCGGGCCAGGGCGCCCAGCTCGCCGATCTCGTCGCCGAGCGAACGCGCCGCAGCCAGAACCTCGTTGATGTCGGCACGGGCCTCCGGGTAGCGGGCGGCGGACAGGATGCAGGAGCACAGCTCCAGGCCGATCCGGACCGCGTGGGACGCCGACGGCCCGGGGGTGCGGGCCAGTTCACGGCGGAGCATCGCCTCGGCTTCCTGGTGGCGTCCGAGCTGCCGCTCCAACTGGCCGCGCAGCGTGGCCGCAGCGGCGCGGATGTCGTCGTAGCGGTCCGGGGCCGGCATGTCCATCACCTGCTGCAGGAGGTCCCGGCCCTCCTGCAGCCCGCCGCTCACGCCGAGCGCGCGGGCCCGCAGGAGCGTCAGTTCGCGGCGGGCGGCGAGGTGTTCCGGGCCGTCCGGGAGCAGCCGCAGGACGACGCCGAGCCAGTGTGCGGAGGCGGCCGGAGCGGTCGCGGCGCTCTGCTCGGCGGCCGCGACGAGGACACCGGCTGCCTGCGGATCCCAGTAGGTCACCGACCGCTCGACGTGGTAGGCCCGCTCGATGACGGTGGCTCCGGCGGCGGCGATCTCCGCCGAGGCCCGGCGGTGGAAGTCCTCCCGCAGCCACGGGTCGATGTTCTCGTGGACGAGTTCCCGGACCAGCGGATGCCGCAGCGCCAGCCGTCCGCCCTGTCCTCGCCGCAGGAGGTCACGGTGCATCAACCCCCGCAGCGCGTGGATGACCTCCTCGGAGCCGGACCCGGTCAGTAGCCCGATCATCCGCGGGGTGGTGTGGTCCCCCAGGACGGCGGCCGCCTCCAGGATCCGGCGCTCCACGGGGCTCAGCGGCGCCAACTCGTCGAGCAGCAGCGTGCCGAGCCCGACCGGCAGGCCGTCCGGCTCTCCGGACACCGCCCGGCCCGCGACGGGGGAGGGGCGCCCCGGTGACTGGCGGGCCTCGCGGTGGGCCTGGAGGAGGGCGAGGAAGTACAGCGGGTTGCCGTCGCTCGCCGCGTACAGCTCCGAAGCCTGCGGCTGCGGAAGATCTGCGGCCAGGCCCTCCACGCAGTCACGTTCGGCCAGCGGGCCCAGCGTGATCCGGAGCACCGTCCCGGAGTCCACACCACGCGCGAGCGACGTGGTCAGCACGGGCGGAGTCTGCCGGCCCCGGCGGGAGACGACCAGGAGGAGCGGAGAGCAGACGGGATGGCGCACCAGGTGGTCCACCAACTCCAGCGACGCCGGGTCCGCCCAGTGGAGGTCGTCCAGCACCACGGCGAGCCCGTGCGGGCCGAGCCGGTCCAACAGGGCCGCGGTGGCCTGGTACAGGGCGAACCGGTTGGTGTCGCCCGGGGCGACCGGCGTCTCGGCGACGCCCCGCAGGGCCGGCGACAGCTCCGCCAGCGCGGGGAAGCGGCGCAGCACCACGGGGCTGAGGTCGGCGAACGCATCCGCGAACGGCCTGAACGGGCTGTGCTGTTCGTACTCGGTGGCCTGCCCGCTCAGCACGGTCAGCCCCCGGCTGCGGATCCGCGCGCAGAACTGCGCCAGCAGCCGGCTCTTGCCGATCCCGGCCTCACCCGTGACGTCGATGATGGCCAGTCCGCCGCCCTTGAGCTGATCCAACACCGAGTCCAACAGCCCGACTTCGGCAGCTCTGCCGACGAACGGCACCTGGCCGGCGCGCTCCGGTTGGCCGCCATACGCTTCGACCACGGGTGGCTCCCTTCAGATGAATCCTCCGCCAGGCTCAAGGCGCCGAACTGCGAGGGTAGGCCGAAACCTCGGATCTCGGACACGGGTTCTACGGCTGGCAGCAGCGTAGTTGATGCTCCGTCAGTAACCCGCTCACACGTGCGGGGCTCGGAACGCCCCTGCCGGCGGTCGCGGTGGTCCTGCCCACGGCGACCTCGGCACCGGACTCCGCCCGGGCCTCGCACTCGTGGCGGCTGCCCGGCGCTCGGCGTCCGATCATGACGACCAAGCCGGAATCGGCGTCGATGAGGAGGGTCAGCATAGCGATGCCGGCCCCGGAACGGGTTCCCCGAGGATCTTCCCTGCCGGGCCTGCACTCAGTCGTTGCCGAACGCGGAGTGATGGAGCTGTGGTGGCCGTCCCCGCGGTCCGTCGATCGATGACACGGGTGGCCTGCGTCGGTGCGCCGGCCGCCGTGGGAGATCATGGCGCGACGTACGGATGGTCGAGCGCAGAGGCGGAGAGCGGCATGAACGTCGGGTTCGGGTGGAAGCTGCACGGCGACGGGCGCTCCCCGCGGCCCGGGGCGGTGGTGAAGCCGGACGAGCGGCTGTCGTGGGGGAGGACGGTCGGGCTCGGCGCGCAGCACGTGGTGGCGATGTTCGGGGCCACCTTGGTTGAACCAGTACTGGTGGGATGAGTTCTCCAAGTCCCTTCTGGATAAGGGGATTTGAACTATGAGGAATCGTCAGATGGGCAGCTTTGGTTAGGGCAACCTCAGCTCATCTGGTGCACTTGCCTGCCGGCAGGCACAGCACGGCCACCTCGACGAGAGTTCAGTCGGACATGAACAGCCCGATGGTGTTGGTGCAGGTGTCCGGGCCAGCTCCACGCGCGCGGGGGTAGCCCGTCATCCACGAGCGCGTCAAGATCGATCCACTCGTCAGCCCCATCCACAACTGCCCTTGCCGACGGCGGTGATTGCGTGGGGTGCGGGCAGAGCCCTGTTTGAGGTCTCAAAGTCCGCCCGGGCGGACGCCGTGCTGTTCCTGGCGCCGCGGTGCCGGTACCGCTGCCGACGGCCGTCTCCGCTTCGCGGCCGAATGCGGACAGCGTGGTGAGATCGACACCGACGAGCAGGATGGAGGCGAGCCAGGGTCCAGGGCTCCGGACTCCTACCGTGAGGCTGGCCGCTCGAGGGCGGGCTGAAGTCGCGCGTCACCTATGGCTACCGGATGGGCGTGGACTCCTGGATGCTTTGCATCTGCTGGCGGATGCGGTCGGGTGCTTCGTCGGCGGTCACTACGGTCGCACCCGCGATGGTGGTCGACGACGTGGGTTCGACTGCGGTGAACTGGATCGTCGGTACCAGCTTGGCCAGTGGGGCGATGGCTTGGCCGAAAGGTGCGCCCACCGTGACGATAAGGGTGCATCGTTGGCTGATCAGACCTGCGAGGTATGACTGCGCTTGGGCGGGATCACTGACTGGCATGGTGAGCTGCTGGGCGTTCTCGGCGTTCGGTTTCGCCGCGTCCTGAATGGCTGCCCAGACCTTGGCGACAGTCGCGGACTTGGTGGCGGTGGCGCTGTCCGAAGCCAGGCACACCGTTGGGCGACCGGAGACATTGTTGGCGACCACCTTCGGCGGGTGTTTCGGTTGGCCCTCGCCGTACACGAGCAGGAGGACCGTGAATGCGGCGACGCAGGTGACCGCGGTGGCGATGAGGATGACTCGGGCCCGCCTGGATGCGGGGAACTTCATCGGATGGCTCCTTGCAAGGTGGGTGTCCCGATCATCGGTGTCGACGATTGGGTTGATTCCTGGGCCGCGATCCGCCCTGGCGGGCTGCGGCGCTCGGACGGGCGCTCGGTCGGTGCGGGTGCTTGATCTTGTTCAGGGGCCGATCTTCGGGGGTCGGTGTGTTTCCGGTCGTACGGCGCTTGCGGCGCCACATGAGGACAACTGCCATGGCTGCTAGTCCTGTTACGCCCAGAGCTGCTAGGGCGAGGGCGAGGCTGGGCGAGTGTCCCGTAGGTACCGGGGGATTCGGGGCGGGGTGAAGAAGCGGGTTTCCGGTGTCGGCCGTGTCGACGCGGGCTGTGAGAGCGGCCAAGGGATTGAGTCTGCCGTAGCCGGTCTTCGGGTCCGGTTGGTTGTGGTGGCCGTCGGTTGTGGTGATGAGGCGGCGGATGACCTGACCGTTGGTCAACTGGGGGTAGCGGGCACGGACGAGAGCGGCGCTGGCCGAGACGTAGGCGGCGGCGTAGCTGGTGCCGCTCGCGTTGACGTATTGCCCTTGGTCGTTGGCGGAATAGATTTCCTCTGCGGGTGCGGCGAGGGTGATTCCGGTGCCGGACTCGCTGGGCTTCCAGAACTGGCCATTCTGGTCGATTCCCGAGACCGAGACGACGCCCGGGAACGCGGCCGGGTAGAGGGCGGGGTTGTCGCTCTCTCCTTGGTTGCCGGCTGATGCGACAAGAACGATGTCTTTTCTCAGTGCGTATGTGACGGCCTGTCGAAGCAGTGGGTCGGGGCTCGGAGATCCTATGGAGATATTGATGACTCTGGCACCGTGATCCGCAGCCCAGACAATGCCCTGGGCAAGTGTTGACGGTGAGACCTGGCTGCCCTGGGCGACGCGGACGGGGAGGATTTTCGCGTCGGGGGCGAGTCCTGTCAGGCCCGTCCCAGGGGCAGGACCTCCGGTGGCCGCGATGATTCCGGCGATGGAGGTGCCGTGGGAATCACCCGAGGTGTCGGTTCGGCCGTCTCCGCCATCGCCGAGCAGGCTGGTGCCGGGAAGCACTTGGCCGGCCAGGTCAGGATGACTGGCAGCGACGCCGCTGTCGACGACGGCCACGGTTATCCCCCCGCCGCGGGAGAGCTGCCAGACCTTGTCGGCTTGGAAGTGGTGACTGTCCAGCGGCCACTCGGCGCTGCGTACGGAGTCGGCCTGCGCGGAGCTGCCTGTCAGCGCTGCGACTGAGGCGGCGAGAAACACGGCCGTACATCTCAGCAAAGGCGGGCGGGTTCCCGGCACGGCGGCCTCCTGCGATCAGCGGGCGGTTTGCGCCTGCGTGCCCGGAACTGGCCACTGACTGTCAGGCGTCTAGGGGACGGAGCGTGATAGTACCCGCTGCCCGGATGGGACATAGAGACGGCGGCATGACTGATGGACCATCAAATCTTCCTCATGTCGGCGGACTGCAAAATCTTGGCAAGCAACGCTGAGTCATATCGACGCGAATAGATGTAGAAGCCGCATGTCACCCTCGGCGAATGATCGACAGAACATACGTGTGATCGGTAGAAGGTTGTTCGCCTGCTCTCGGGAGTGGGCGTACTTCTTCTGCGCTCTGGGGGTCGGCTGTGCGCCGCTCGTCGCTGTACTCGTTCGGTTCGCTTGTGAGGATGGCCGCGGCGGCTATGCGGCTCGCTCGGCGGACTACGCGACCTCGTCTGCGCTGGGCCGCGCTCCAGTGGACCGCCGTGGTCACCGGCCTGGCTGTGCTGCTCATGTTGTCGACACAGTCAGCCAGCGCCTTTACGCTCCTGCAGGCCGGTAAGGCGGGAAGTGCTCCGAAGACGCCGGAGCAGCTCAGTGGCAGCGCAGCGGGCCGCTCATCCGTGGTCTCGGCCTCTGCTACGTCCCGCAATTCGGGGAAGGACAAGGGCGACCACGTGCCTGCGGCGGGGGAGCTCCCGGAGCAGTCAGGCCCGACGAGAACCGGTGGGCCTCGGCTTTCTGATGTTCCCCCTCCTGCGGTGAAGGGTGAGGAAACGACGCCACCCGAGTGGATGAATCAGCGCAAGTCCGGGCCGTCTGCGGCGCCTTCGGCCGCTTCCGTGCCGTCCTTGGCACCTACGGACGCCGCTAGCTGGATCGGTCCGGCAGGTTCCGATGCAGGCGCGACTGAGCTCACGGCTTCTCGGACGGCGACCACGTCGGTGTTCCAGAACCCGGATGGCACCAAGACGGTGCGGATCTACAGCCGCCCCGTGCACTACAAGAAGTCCGACGGTTCCTGGGACAACATCGACACTGGGCTCGCTCAGCGTCGCGACAGGCGCTGGAGCGAGACGGCGAACGGCCAGGACATCAGCTTCTCCCCGAAGGCCGACAGCACCGCTCTGCTGAACTGGTCGGTCGATGCCGGCCACAGCCTCTCCTACAGCCTGAAGGGAGCTCAGGCGGCCACCGCCGTGGCCAAGGCGGACACACTCACCTACCCGATGGCCGCGCAGTCGACCGACGTCGTCTACAACACCCTCGCGTCCGGGATCAAGGAGTCGCTGGTCCTCCACGACGCATCGGCACCGACCACCTGGGTGTTCCCGCTGACTCTCAATGGCCTCACCGCCACGCTCGACGACGCGGGCGACGTGCAGTTCACCGACGAGACCGGGCAGGTCAGGCTAAAGATCCCCCACGGGTTCATGGAGGACTCGGCCGTCGACTCCCACTCGGGTGACGGTGTCATCTCCGACGGAGTCGCGTACCACCTCACGACGGTCGACGGAGCCCCGGCACTCGAAATGGACCTCGATACGGCATGGCTGCACGACTCCCACCGCGTGTTCCCGGTGAAGGTCGACCCGTCCACGAGCCAGATCAACTCCACGCGTACCACATACGTCTCGACCCAGTACCCGAGCAACCACTCGTCCGAGAACGAGCTACGCGTCGGCAGTTACAACGGCGGCACCGACTCCAACGTCGGCTACGTCGTCTTCGACAACATCGGCACGACGCTGCAGAACATGTACGTCGAGAAGGCCGAGCTCGACATGGACGCAATCTGGGGCGGCGGATGCTCCTCCCGGTCAGTGGATGTGCACCCCATCAACGGGTCGTGGGATCCGGGAAGCGTCACCAGTGCATCCCAGGTCGCCACCAGCAGCTCAGTCATCGGAACGGCGAATTTCCAGGCATACAACTACAACTGCTCCAACTCGCCGAGCGGCCCGACCTGGGTGCCGTTCGATCTCGGTGATGACCCGACGACTGCTGGTGTCCAGTATGTGAACGGCTGGACCCATGGTGGCGGCAACTTCGGCGTGGCGTTGACCGCCGACACGGGCGATGTCGCGGCATGGAAGAAGTTCAACAGCGTCAACACCAGTTTCCCGCCGTACCTCAAGGTCACCTACGTGGACTGGGCCGCGACCTACTCCACCGATGGGACCTACAACCCGCCGACGTACAACACGGCAGGCTCGCAGCAGCTCACCATGACCAACCAGGGTGCCAATTGGTGGGACTCAACCAGCATGCAGGTGAAGCCCAGGTTCTACGACGCCAACTGGCACGAGCAGTTCCCCGCCAGCAGTCCTCCGCTTACCGCGATACCTGGATCCCAGACTCCCGTACATAGCAATCAGACGGTGACCTTCACGGCGACGATCCCGCCGATCCCACCGGGGCAGCAGTACCAGTTGTGCTGGGACGGATACGTCCAAGGCATTACCTCGCTCAGCGACTCCTACCGCGTTCCGGTATCGCACTGCACTTGGATCCAGGCGGCCAATGTTGCACCGCAGATTGATACGGCGTCACCACTCGGGGGCACCGTTGTCGGCGTCTTGACTCCCCAGTATTACGCGTCGGGGCATGACCCGGACAACTTCCCGGGTACCGGCCTGCAGTACCAGTTCCAGGTGTTCCCGGCGGCCGGCTCGACCCCGGTGGCGGACTCGGGTCTGCAGGCGAACACCTCCTGGTCGGTGCCATCGGGCCTGTTGGCGTGGAACTCCAGCTACTACTGGATCGTCCGAGTGACGGACGGTCAGGCGTCGTCCGCGTGGTCGAGCCCGATCCCGTTCTCGACCAAGGTGCAGCAGCCGGTGATCACGGGCCAACTGGGCGGCGCCGCAGGCGACGTCGAAGGCCACACGTTCAACGCGCAGGTGGGCAACTACACCACCGACGCGACGGACGCGGCGGTGGCGGCTGTAGGCCCCGCGCTGCAGGTGCAGCGTTCCTATAACTCCCTTGACCCGCGGACCTCGGCGCTGTTCGGAGCGGGCTGGTCGTCGACGTGGGACATGAGCGTGGTCCCCGACGCGGACGGTACCGGCTCGGTCCTGGTGACCGGGGCCAGCGGCCGGGAGGAGCGGTTCGGCCGCAACGACTTCCAGCTGACCCAGATGGCCGGCGCGGGGGATCAGACCGGTGACGGTATCGACGACGCGGTCGCTGTCGATTCGACCAACGGACAGCTGTGGCTGTACCCGGGGCCTGACTTCTCTGCGTCGAAGCGGAAGATGCTCGGCGTCGGCTGGTGGGGCCTGTCGCACCTGACTGGTGCGGATGTGACCGGTGACAATGTCGGCGACCTCCTCGGGGTGGCGAACTCCGACGGCACGCTGTGGGAGTACAAGGGCGTCGCCGGTGGCGGCTACAGCACCAAGACGGCTGTCGCCTCGGGGTTCGGCTCGATGACCGACCTTGCGATCACGGCACCGCTGGCCGGCGGCGGCGGCAAGGACCTGGTCGCGGTGGACTCCACGACCGGGCTCCTGTGGGCGTACCCGTTCAACTCCGATGGCACGCTGAACACCGCGGGCCGCGCCTCGCTGGGCACCGGTTGGAATGGAATCACCGAGCTGATCGGCGGCAACTTCAACAGCACGGGCATCGGCTCGCTCGTCGGTATCCAGACCGGTACCGGCAACCTCGTGCAGTACCAGGGCACCGGCAACACCACCCTCGGTACCAGCACGCTCGGCAACCCGACGGTGCTCGGCACGGGTTGGGGCGGCATGCGGAACCTCGCCCCCATCCGTGGCGTACCCGGCGACAGCGGCACCGGCGTCCTCACCGTCGCCAAGGACACCGGCATCCAGTACCTGTACCACAACAACGCCACCCAGAGCGGCGGTGCCAAGACCACGACGGGCATGGCGCTCTACAGCTCGGCGCAGGGCGAGTTCGAGACCCTGGCGACCGACACGGCCACGGCAGGCGGCGGCTGGGTCCTGCAGGACAAGACCGGCACCGTCTACAGCTTCAACCAGCCGACCGCGAACAGCGGCTTCCAGCTGTCGAAGATCACCGACCGTGAGAAGCACACCCAGGTGCTGCACTACAACACCTCCGGGAAGCTGGACACCGTCACCGACAGCACCTCGGCGAGGGTGCTGCACCTGACTTGGACGGCGGACGGCCGGCACGTCGCCAGCGTCACCACCGACCCCGTCTCCGGCACAGACCCCGCGCTGACGTGGACGTACAGCTACAACACCAACGGGACCAACAACCCGGACGAGTTGGACAAGGTTTGCGCGCCGCCGACCGGCGGCAACAGCACCCCGTCCTGCACCCAGTACACCTCCCAGGCCGGCTCTCACCTGCGCAGCGCGACGCTGGACCTGGTCCCGTCGTCGTACTGGCGCCTCGGCGAAGCCAGTGGCACGACCGCGGCCAGCGAGGTGATCGCCAACCAGGGCAACGACAAGGGCACGTACACCAACGTCGGCCTCGGCACCGCGCAGGGACCGCTGTCGCCTATCGCCTCGGCGGCCGCGCCGAAGGCGGCCGCGTTCAACGGCACCACCTCCTCGGTCGCCCTGCCGAGCGGGAAGCTGAAGAACAGCTACCAGTCCGTCGCCCTGTGGTTCCAGACCACCAGCGCCGGCATTCTGATGTCCTACCAGAACACGGCACTGACCGCCGTGCCCTCCCACGCCTCCCCGGTCCTGTACGTCGGCGCCGACGGCCTGCTTCGCGGTGAGCTGTACAGCCCGACCGTCGGCACACACCCCATCACCACCACCGGCACGGTGACGGACGGCCAGTGGCACCTGGTGGTGCTCTCCGGCCAGGGCGCCTCGCAGACGATGTATCTGGACGGGGCCGTGGTCAACCAGGCCCCGCTCGCCGGGCAGATCGACCACCTCGACCAGGACTCGGTGTTCCTCGGAGCCGGCTACGCGACGAACCTGCCCTGGCCGTCCGCGCCGAGTGCCGCATCGGACGGCAACAACCACTTCAACGGTCAGATCGCCGAGGCCGCCGTGTTCGACCACGGGCTCGGTGCTCCGGCGGTGGCCTCGCTGTGGCAGGCCCGGCAGCACGCCTCCACCGAACTGATCAAGCAGACACTGCCCTCGGGGAAGACCAAGCTCGCCGTCAGCTACGACGCCGTCAACGACCGCGCGAGCATCGTCACCGACGCTTACCAGGGCAACTGGACGATCACCCCGCCGACGGTGTCCGGTTCGTCGCAGGAATACCGCAGCGCGGTGATGGGCGCGAACCCGGCAGGGTATTGGCGACTGTCGGACGGGCAGGGAACCCAGGCCTACAACCAGGTCTACGTCCCACGCCCGACCCCGAACAACGGCACGTACTCCAACACCACCCTGGGTGCGGCGGGACCGGTCGCAGGCTCGACAGCGGTGTCGTTCAACGGCACCACGTCCTGGGCGGAGGTGCCCGCCTCCTACGCGCCGCAGTCCGGCCCCGGCGCGATCGGCGTCTGGTTCAAGACCACGACCAGCGGCGTGCTCGTCGGATACGAGGACGCGCCGATCGGCGCCACCGGCGCCAGCGGGCAGATGTGGAACCCCGCCCTGTACGTCGGCACCGACGGCTACCTCTACGGCCAGATGTGGACCGGAAGCGCGAACAACAGCCTGAAGTCCGCCACCAAGGTGAACAACAACATCTGGCACTTCGCGCTGCTGTCCGCCGACAGCGCCACCAGCCAGACCCTGTATCTCGACGGCCAGGCCACCGCGGGACCGCGCACCGGCGCGATCATCGGCCAGGGCACCGGGCACGTCTACATCGGCGCGGGCGCGGCCGCCAACTGGCCGATGGCCTCCACCACCGACCCGTGGATGCACTTCAACGGCCAGATCGCCGACGTGGCGATGTTCGCCCACGGCCTGACCTCCACCACGGTCTCCAACCTGTACACGCAGGCGACCGGTGCCGGCGCGAGCGCGTCCGCGTACGACGCGGCCGTGGTGGGCGCCTTCCCCACCGGCTACTGGCGGCTGAACGACGCCACCGGAAACACCGCCAACGAACTGCTGTCCTCCGCCGCGCTCGCCCAGAACCGCGGCACCTACACCAACACCACCCTCGGCACCACCGGCCCGTGGGCATCCGGCACGACGACCGGCGCCAGCTTCAACGGCACAACGTCCTCCACGCAGCTCCCGGCGAATGCCGTCCCCAAGCTCGGCGCCGGCGCCACCGTCGCCCTGTGGTTCAAGACCAGCAGCCCCGGCGTGCTCTACGGCTACCAGGACTTCCCGCTCGGCGGATCCCACACCACGTCGAACGTGTGGAACCCGGCCCTGTACGTCGGCTCCGACCACCTGCTCCACGGCCTGCTGTGGACCGGAGGCGGCGTCGCCCCCGCCACCTCGACCGCCGCGGTCGACGACGGCAGGTGGCACATGGCCGCGATCTCCGCCACCGGCAGCAGCCAGCAGCTCTACCTCGACGGGCAGGCCACCGGAGGTGCCATCAGCGGCGCCCTCAAGTACAACGGCGCCAGCAACGCCTACCTCGGCGCAGGCAACGTCGACACCTGGCCCTCGGCACCCACGGACGCAAGCGGCCACCTCAACGGGGCGATCGCCGACTTCGCGATCTACCAGTACGCACTCGCCGCCGGCACCATCAGCACCCTCTACACCACCGCGACCACTGCAGGCAGCACCGGAGGACTCGACGCGGCCAGCGCCTACCGGGCTCAGGTCGTCGACCAACACGCCAGCGCCTACTGGCGCCTGGACGACCCGGCGGGCTCCGCCTACGCCGCCGACGAGCTCGGCACCGCCCTGCCTGACCAGACCTCCTCCGGCACCTACACCAGCACCAACCTCGGCACCGCCGGCCCCTCCGGCGACCCCAACCAGGGATCCGCCACCTTCAACGGCACCACGTCGGTCCTCCAACTGCCCTCCAGCGCCGCCCCGGTCAAGGGCCCGGCCACCATGGAGCTGTGGTTCAAGACCACCACCGCCGGCGTCCTGTACTCGTACCAGTCGATGCCGATCGGCACCGCCCCGGTCAACGGCGCCGGCATGTCCTGGAACCCCGCCCTATACGTCGGCACCGACAGCAAGCTGCACGGCCTGTTCCTCGACCAGCCCGGCAGCACCAGCGACCAGCTGACCACCAGTCAGACCGTCACGGACGGCAAGTGGCACCAGGCCGTCCTCGCGGCGACCGCCCACTCCGAGACGCTCTACCTCGACGGCCAGCAGGCCGGCACCGAGAACACGGGCACGATCTCCTACAACGGCACCTCCTACGTCTACCTCGGCGCGGGCGCCGTCTCCTCCGCATGGCCGGCCGCCCCCTCGGACTCCAGCGGCCACTTCAACGGCTCCATCTCCGAAGCCTCCTACTACGAGACGACTCTCGACGCGGCCACCGTCAGCGCCCACTTCCAGGCCATGGGCAACGCGTCCACGCCGACGGCGGTCACGCTCGCGACGGTGACCGACCCGGGCGGCAGCAAGCTGAAGTACCGCTACGACACCCGTACCGGGCAGCTGACTTCCTTCACCGACGCCACGGGCAACATCACCTCCTACACCTACGACACCTCGGGCTTCCTGCACACCGTCACCGACGCCGACGGCCACGCCGTCACCACCGGCCACGACGCCCGCGGCAACGCGGTCTCCCGCACCTCCTGTCAGAACCCCGCGAGCTGCCAGACCAGCTACAGCACGTACCTGCTGGACACCGTCAACCCGTACAACCCGACCAACGACAAGCTCGCCACCTTCAGCGACGCCCGGTCCCTCAGCCCCACCGACCCCGCCTACACGCCCACCTACACCACGACGTACGCATACAGCGCGGCCGGTGACCTGACCTCGGTCACCACCCCGGCGACCAGCGACTTCACCAAGGGCCGCACCACCTACTCCACCATCACCGCCGGCACCGAACAGGCCGTCGACAGCAACGGAAACCCCATCACCGGCGGCACCCAACCCGCAGGCCTGACCGCCGCCCAGTCCGTCACCGTCGATGCGAACGCCTACCCGCAGGCCACGTCACTGCCCGCAGAGCAGAAGACCCAGTACTCCTACGACACCGCCGGCAACCTCACCAAGACCGTCACCCCGCTCGGGCTGACCACTACCTACACGTACGACAACCTCGGCCGCCGTACCGCCAAGACCGAGACCTGCGCCAACTGCGGCATCGGGCAGACGAGGATGGTCAGCACCACCACCTACGGCTGGGATGGCGAGGGCAACCCCGTAAGCCAGAAGGACCCCGGCACCACCGACACCGTCACCAGTAAGAGCCACACCCGGCAGACCACCACCACCTACGACGCGGACGGCGACCCGATCAACGAGACCGTCGCCGACACCGCTGTCGGCGGCGACGCGTCCCGGACCACCACCTGGGCCTATACCGCCAACAATGACCTCCTCGCCCAGGTCACCGACCCGGCCGGCCACAAGACCAGCTACACCTACGACGCGTTCGGCCGCACCAAGACCGAAACCGATGCCGCCGGCACCACGTACAACCACGTCTACTCAGCCCGAGGCCAACTCACCCAGGTAGCGATCTCCAACTACACCGGCGACCCGAACCACCCCGTCAGCTCCCGTTACCAGATCATCGAAGCCCGCGCCTACGACCCCGCCGGCCGACTCGCCATGGTCACCGACGCGATGGGCCGCACCACCCACACGTACTACAACGACGACAACACCGTCGCCGAGACCGACCTCGACGGCTTCCACAGCTTCAACGTGAGCACCCAGTCCTTCGACGGCACCACCCGCGACGTGGTTCTCCAGCAGAACACCTACGACCCCGCGGGCCACCTCACCCAACGCGTCACCGGCGGCGGCAAGACCACCGTCACCAACACCTTCGACGCCGCCGGCCGCACCACCAGCACCACCCTCGACCCCGGCGGGCTCAACCGCACCACTACCTATAAGTACGACGCCGCGAACAACGCTCTCAGCGGCGTCCTCACCGGTGGCGGGGACAGCCGAGAGACTGACTACACCTACGACGCGCTCGGCAACCCGTTGAGCGAGACGGTCAAGAACTCGCCGGCCGACTCGGTCACCACCCACACCTACGATCAGAGCGGTCGGCTCACAACCACAGTGAGCCCGCTCGGCAACGTGACCGGGGCCGACCCGACCGCATACACCACCAGCTTCACTCACGACGCCCTCGGCCGGCTCACCACGACCACCGGCCCTGCCATCGCCACCACCACGTTCAACATGGCGACCGGCGCGCCCGTGACGCTGCCCTCGGCCAACCCGTTCATTCGTGTCGGGTACGGGGTGTTCGACAACCCGACCTCCGTCCAGGATCCGAACGGCAACATCACCACGTACACCCGCACCTACGACACTGCGGGCGAGCACGACTCCGCCGCCAAGAACTCCTACACGGCCCCCGGCCAGACCACCGCCGTCACCGCGGTCACCCAGATCGACTACGACGCGATGGGCCGTGTTGGGACGGTGCATGACGCCAAGGGCCAGGTCACCAAAAACACCTATGACCAACTCGGCAACCTCGTGGAAACCGACTTGCCACCGGTCAACACCACCACCCCGAAGGTCATCAGCGCCTACGACCTCGACGGCGAGAAGCTCTCCACGACCGACCCGATCGGCGCCCAGGCGCAGTCCACCTACGACGACCTCGGCCGCCGCATCACCCAAACCCAACTGGTCCGCAGCACCACCGGTGGAGCCACCGCCGCCTACACCGCAGCGTTCGGCTACGACGACGCAGGCAACGGCATCACCGTCATCACCCCCGGCGGAGCTGCCGCCACCGCGGCCTTTGACGCGGCCGGTGAACGGACCAGCGTCACCGACCCGCTGAACAACACCACCAGCACCAGCTACAACCTGGCCGGCCAACCCACCAAGACCATCCTCCCCGGCAGCCAGCCCGGTGCCACCGGCCCGTCGGCCACCATCACCTACGACCACGCCGGGCGCGTCACCTCAGCCGCTCAGCTGTCCACCGCCGGCACCACGCTCGCCACCACCAGCAACGTCTACGACGTCGCCGGCAACCCGACCTCCGCCACCGACGCCGACGGCAACACCACCGCCGCCGACTACTACGCCAACGGCCACGTATGGCACCACACGGAGCGCGTCACCGCAGACAAGAGCATCACCACCACCTTCGGCTACGACGCTGCGGGCAACCGCACCGCGTACACCGACGGCAACGGCAACACCACCTACTACACCTTCAACACCCTTGGACTGCCCGAGTCCACCATCGACCCCGCCACCTCCGCCTACCCCAACGTCGCCGACCGCGCCTACACGATCGGCTACGACATCCTCGGCGAGCCCGTCACTAAGAACGAGCCCGGCGGCGTCACCATCACCAGTACCTACGACCCGCTCGGACACCTGACCAACCAAACCGGCACCGGCGGCGAAGCCGCCACCCCCGCCCGAGCCCTCGGCTACGACCTCGACGGCCACCTCACGTCGCTGTCGACCCCGAGCGGTAACCAGGCATACACCTACGACGACCGCGGCTTCACCCTCACCGCGAGCGGCCCGCTCAGCCACGCCACCTACACCTACAACCCGGACGGCAACCTCACCTCGCGCAGCAACGAGGCTGGAACCACCACCTTCACCTACGACCCGGATGGGCACCTCAAGACCCTCGCCGAACCCTTGACCGGAACCACCCTCACCTACGGCTACACCCCCCGAGGCCAGGTCAGCACCGTCCAGTACGGCACCGGCGACATCCGCAGCTACACCTACGACGACCAGGGCAACGCCACCGCCGATAACCTCAAGACCAGCACCGGCGCAACCGTCTCCTCCCTCGCCTACACCTACTTCCCGTCAGGCCGGCTGAAGACCAAGACCACCACAGGCCTCGCGGGCGCCACGACCAACACGTACACCTACGACCAAGCCGGCCGCCTGGCCACCTGGAACAACGGCACCACCCCCACCGCCTACGGCTACGACGGCAACGGAAACCTCACCGCTAACGGCATCAACACCGCCACCTACAACCAGCGCAACCAGCTCACCAGCAACAGCCTCGGCGCCAGCTACACCTACACCGCCCGAGGCACGCGCTCCGCCGCCACCACCGGCGGCAGCACCACCAGCGCGACCTACGACGCCTTCGACCAACTCGCCACCCAGCAAGCCCAGAGCTACACCTACGACGCGCTCGGCCGCCTCACCACATCCAACGGCCACGGCTTCACCTACGACACCACCACCAGCAGCCTCACCTCCGACGGCACCGAGAACTACACCCGCACCCCCGCCGGAGCCCTCACCGCAGTCGGTACCGGCACCAACGCCGCCCTCGCCTACACCGACCGCCACGGCGACCTCATCGCCACCTTCACCCCCACCGCCACCACCCCCAGTGGCTCCACCGCTTACGACCCCTGGGGCAAACCCCTCAACACCACAGGCACCAACCACAACCTCGGCTACCAAGGCGGCTGGACCGAAACCACAACCGGCCAAATCAACACCGCCAGCCGCCGATACGACCCAGCAACCTCCGGATTCACCAGCCGAGACACCGCCAACCTCGCACCCACCACCGCAGCACACGCAAACCTCTACAGCTACGGCGCAGGCGACCCCCTCAACACCACCGACCCAACCGGACACAACCCCTCGTGCGATCCGGACACACCCCCCGGAGACCCACAACCGCAGGACACAAAGTGGCCCGGGCACAACCGATACCTTGACCTTGGCGATGACGGTTTCAACTACTCCGCATACTTCAACATGATGAGCTACGGCGAGAGCTCATCAGGCAACGAGTTCATGTATGAACTAGGCCACCCCCATGGTGGGCATCTGACGGCATACAATGGATATGCTTGGTATCCGGTCTCCGCCACCGAAGCCGAACTTGCTGAAGCCGAGGCCGCAGATGCACAAGTAATCAGCATCTTCTCGCTAGTCAGCTATCTTGAGGAAGAAGACATCGCGCTAGGTGAGGTCGCCGCGTATAGCGGTTGCGACACCGACGGCCCGCCCCCGCATCGGCCCGCACCGCCCAGGCCTGACCCCCACAAGATCACGCCGAAACCCTGCGTAGTCTGCACGACCCCCGCCCCACCAAGCGGAATGAACGGACCGGAAGCAGGCCCGACAAACTCTGGAACCCCGACCACCGGAACTGCAACGCCGGGTGGATCCCCGTTCCAGGTTGGCCAAGTTGATTCGAATCAAGGCCTCGGATTCAGTCCAGGATTTAATGGGAACCTGCCCGATCGAGATGGCTGTAACACTGGCGCCGGCTTCACCGGAATAAACAAGGTATATCTGCCAAGAAAAATGCAAGCTGGACAGTGCGTGGCGGCCGGCGCTTTTGCAGACCTAACGCCAAGCGACTACACGCCGCCGCCACGGCCAAAGTTGGGCTTTGCGCTACCCGGGCTGACCTCGTTGCCGGACGACAACAGGGCGCGAGGGCATCTAATTGGATATGCAATGGGGGGATCAAATAAGGATACTCGAAACTTTGTTCCCATGTACCAAGAGGCCAACCAGTGGATGTATGATAATGCGGAAGATCCCGTAGTCGAGGCACTCAAGGGCGGCGGGTCTGTATTCGTGGAGGCCCGACCAATTTATGGAAACATGGCGTCGCCGGTGCCTACGGCGATTGAATATGTAACCTTCGGTGCGGTGGCGGAAAGGTGTATCATCATGAATAATTCGACTGCCGCCGGCAGTTGGTGCAATTAATAGGAGCTGGACGTGCGAAGCGTGGCCGACTTTGTGGAGATTCTCGGATTTCCGATCAGGAGCGATTCTGAAGATGTTTGTAGCGTTGGCGCAGGGTGGGGTATTGAATTCCCGTCAGATTTCTGTGAGATTGCCGGCGCGTATGGTGATGCGACCATTTCCGAGTACATCTTTTTTTGTGGAGCTCGCCGACTTGAAAAGTATGCCATGGGCATGGGTAGAAAGCTGGAGCAGTCTCGAAAGGTTCCAGAGCTGGTTCTCCCTTCGCCGGGTGGTGCGCTAGTTTGGGGGAATACGCTTGAGGGGGACCAGTTCTTCCTGGTGCCACGCAAGGGGGGCAAATGGACGGTTTCGGCGTTCCGTCGAGGTTGGGGCGACTGGTACGAGTCGGATTTGGAATTCAGCGAATGGTTCTATGCGGCATTGGCGGGCGAGATTGCTACTGACTGGCTCCCCGAGTGGGGGAAAATGCCGCACGCTGTCAGACCTATGGTTGAGCGATGATTCTCCCTGCCTGTCTCCTGTTCGCGCCCGGGAAGTCAGCCGATCTGCCGCCCGCTCGTCCGTCAATGCAGTACGAATCGCCTGTTCCACCTCCCGCAGCTATGCCGCGCTGAGCCCATCGCCCGGCGTGCGTGCTCGGTCGACGTGGCGACCAGGCGGTGGCGTTGCCCGGACAGTTGCGGGTGGCGTCGATTCGGGCTTGTGGCGGATTCCTGGGCGTCACGCAGTGCGCGGCCGAGCTCCAGCGACGAGCTGACCTCCTCGCAGCAGCGGCGCACCAGCCAAGTCACCGTGAACACGGCGAGTGTGGCTGGTGCAACGCCTCGATCGTCGCGGCAAGCGGTCGGTCTCCGGCCTTCCGGGCCCGGCTGCCACAGCGTCCGCGCGCCGCGGTGAAGGCCGACGGCGGCACGTACCATTCGTTGGCAACCGTCCCGAATACCTACGCCAACCGCGTTTACCCACTCGTCCACCGATGGCGACTCACCCACTCCTCGGGCACTGCCGCGCCCGAGGGTACCCGCCCCCACCGCACCGCCCGCCTGGCGGGTACCACAGTGCCGTACCCTCACCGGTGTGGCAGCGGCCCCGGCCGGTGTGCGAGCGGGTCCTAGATCGGGTCGCGCTCATCTGCGTGGGGCGAACCGCTGCGCAAGTCCCGCGACGAGGGACGCGGCACCGTCCGCCCCACCCGCGTGGGGGTAGCCCGAAGGCCGCCAGTGCTTGCGAGAAGGACGCATGGTCAGCCCCACCCGCGTGGGGTCAGTCGGGCGATCTAGGAACCGGACTTCGGAAGTCTTCCCAGCTCGTGCGGGGGTTCCCATGTGGCGGTGATCTCGTACTTGACGTCCAGGGGCAGGCTGCGGCCCTTGCGGACGGTGATGTGGCGGACCACGTCTTTGATCATGGCGTTGCGCATCGCCGGCGTGGCGCCGTCCCAGGCCGCGAGGACAGCCTCGATCGCTGCGGCCCCCGGGTGTCGCGTCACCTTCGCCATTGCTTCCTCCAACCTCGTCAGTGCGGTGGTGAGTTCGGTGCGGCGCTTGTCGATGCGTTCCTTCTTGCGCTGCGCGGCCCGGTAGTCGATCACCCGTGCCGCCACCGCGTCGGCGATCGCGTCTTCCTCCGCAACCAGGTCGGCGAGTTCCGCCCGCACCTCCTCCTCGCGGGCCACGAGAGTGGCCCGCTCCGCGGCGACCGCGGCGTCGACCATGCCCTCGGGCGCTTCGGCCTGCTCGCGGAGCCAGGCCAGGAGGCGGGTCTCGATGTGTTCGAGGTTGCCGTACCCCGACTCGGGGCAGTTGCCGAGTTCGGCGTGGTTGCGGCATCGCCAGGTGACGTCGAACGGGTGCGGTCGGCCGTTCACTTCGGGCCGGCGTTTCTTCTTCGCCCGGAGCAGCGGCTGCATTCCGCCGTGGCAGTAGGGGCATTGCATCCGTCCGCTGACCGAGTACCGGGGGAGGTGCCGGTCGTTGATGGTGGGTCGTTTCGGCATGGTGCCGCGGCGTTCGGTGTAGCGGTCCCAGAGGTGTTCGGCGGTGGCGCGGTCGCCGGTGACGGGTTCGTGTCGGCCGGGGAGGTAGAGGCCGAACTGCTCGGGGCGTCTGGAGCGGTTGCGCCGCTTGTGCGGCACGCCGTCCTTGTCCGGGGCCACCACGTGCAGTTGCTCGGGCAGGCGGTAGCGCACCAGCCCCAGTCCGAAGCCGGAGTCGAGGATGTCGTACAGGCGGGCCGGCGTCACGGGCTTCCCGGTGACTGGGTCCACGATGCCGTCGCGGTACCACTCGTGTGTGATCGACACGGTGTTCACCCCGTCGGCGACCCGCTCGTACGCGTCCCACAGCCGCGGCCCCAGCTGTTCCTGATCGACCTTCAGGACGCCTTCCTTGCACTTGGGGCAGGTCTCCAGGGGCAGGCCCCGTTGCTTCGGCGGGCAGGTGTCGCACCGGTAGTAGCCGAAGCGTCCCTGGTTGGCGTGCGGCAGGCCCTTGCGCTGCCGGCGGGCGATGGTGTCCTTCCATGTCTCCGACAGCTGGTCGGAGAACAGTTCGGCGATGTTGAGCATCTGCCGGATCGCGAACCGGCCGATCACCGTCCGCCCGTCGAAGTCCTCCTTCGCCGCCCGGACCTCCACACCCAGCTCGGTCAGCCGCTCCAGGTTCTGCAACGACTCGAGGGTGTTGCGGCCGAACCGCGACCACACCCACAGCACCAGCACGTCGAACTCGCCGCGCTCGGCCATCGCGATGATCTCCGCGATCTGCCGGTCGCTGAACGCCCGCCCCGACTTCCCCAGATCCACCAACGGCTCCCGCACCAGCAGCATCGACTCCCGGTCCACCAGCCCCCGGCACTGGAACTCCTGCAACTCCGGACTGATCATGTCCGGCCGCGCCGTACTCACCCGGATATAGACCAACGCACGACGAAGAAGCCCACGCACACCCACCACCACAGCAGCCTCCCCAAGGCAGCACCCGATCAGGCCAGGTCAGAGGTGGTCACATCATGCGTTCATCGCAACAACCTTCGTCGCGCCGGTGTTGATGGGGCTGGACCCGAACCTGGCGGTGATGGTCTCGGGTGTGGCGACGATCTTCTTCCTGCTGGTGACGAGTGGTCGGATTCCGTCGTACCTGGGCTCCAGCCTGTCGTTCGTCGGGGTGGCGGCGGTCATCAAGACGCAGGGTGGGGACGCCTCGACGCTGACGGGTGCGCTGCTGGTGGTCGGTGCGGTGCTGGCGGCGTGCGGGGCGGTGGTGCAGGGGTTCGGCTCGCGGGTGATCCACGCGGTGCTGCCGCCGGTGGTGACGGGTGCGGTGGTGCTCCTGATCGGGTTCAACCTGGCGCCGGTCGCGGCGGGGACGTACTGGCCGCAGGACCAGTGGACGGCGTTGCTGACGATGGCGTTCACGGCGCTGGCGCTGGTGGTGCTGCGGGGGTTCTGGTCGCGGATCGCGATCTTCCTGGGGCTGGTCTTCGGGTACGTGGTGTCCTGGCTGTTCGACCGGATCTTCGGCCGGATCCACTCCCCGGCGGGTGGCGGCGCGGCCGTGGACCACTGGCGGCTGGACCTGTCGGGCGTCGGCAGCGCGGACTGGATCGGCCTGCCGTCGCTGCACGCGCCGAGCTTCTCCGCGTCCGCGATCCTGGTGGCGCTGCCGGTGGTGGTGGCGCTGATCGCGGAGAACGCGGGGCACGTGAAGGCGGTGTCCGAGATGACGGGTGATCCGCTGGACGACCGGATGGGCACCGCGATCATGGCGGACGGCGCGGCCACGGTGATGTCCACCGCGGTCGGCGGCCCGGCCACCACCACGTACGCGGAGAACATCGGCGTGATGGCCGCGACCCGGGTGTACTCGACCGCCGCCTACTGGTGCGCGGCGGGCTTCGCGATCCTGTTCGGGCTGTGCCCGAAGTTCGGGGCGGTGGTCGCGGCGATCCCGGGCGGGGTGCTGGGCGGGATCACCGTGGTCCTGTACGGCATGATCGGCCTGCTAGGCGCGCAGATCTGGATCCACAACCGGGTCGACCTCACCAACCCGCTCCACCTGGTCCCGGTCGCCGCGGGCGTCATCATCGGCATCGGCAACGTCACCCTGAAGTTCACCGACACCTTCGAACTCAGCGGCATCGCCCTCGGCACCCTGATCACGCTCCTCGGCTACCACGGCCTACGCGCCCTCGCCCCCGCCCACCTCAAGCAGCCCGTCCCGCTCCTGGACGCCGGGACGACCGAGTACGACGACGCCGAGGGTGGTGGCCGGTGAGCGGGTCGGCGCGGGTGATCCTGGACGTCATCCGAGCTTCCACTGCTGGTTGCTCTGCCCGTTGCAGGCCCACAACTGGACCGGGGCGCCGTTCGCCGTCGATGCTCCGCTGACGTCCAGACAGAGTCCGGACTGGACGCCGGTGATGGTGCCGTCGGCATTGCGGGTCCACTGCTGGTTGGACTGTCCGTTGCAGGGCCAGGTGATCGCCTTCGTGCCGTTGGCGGTGCCCTTGCCGCTGGCGTCAAGGCACAGCTGGCTGCTGCCGGAGTACACCGTCAGCTGGCCCGAGGAGGTGGCGGTCCAGGTCTGGTTCGCGGCTCCGGAGCAGGAGTAGATCTGGGCCTGGGTGCCGCTGGTGGTACTGGAGTTGGGGATGTCCAGGCACTTCGCGGCGCCGACGGCGTGCAGCGGACCGGTGCTGGAACCGCCGCCGGTGCCGGCGCTGTAGCCGGCGGTCGCGATGTTGGCCTGGACGGCGTTGTCGGTGGCGTCGGACGGGTAGCCGCTGACGACGGCGCCCTCGTAGAAGGTGCCGAGGCTCTGGTTGGTGTTGCCGGCGCAGCAGTCGCCGCCGCTGCCCAGGATGATCGCGCCCTGCTGCTTCATCGGGCTGTAGCCGGGCGGGAGCGCGCCGTTCCAGAGCGTCGTGAGCCCGCCGGACTGGGCGTCACCGCCCTTGAGCGCGAACTGCGAGACGCCGTTGTTCTTCAGCATCGCGGTGACGTAGCGGCTGGAGAAGGCCCGCTGGTTCTGGTTCCACGACTGGCTGCCGCCGGAGTACAGGCCGTACTCGAGGTCGGCCTGCACCCACGGACCGGTGCCCGAGCAGCCGCCGAACCAGCAACTGGTTCCGAAGTAGATGGCGTTCATGGCGCCCGCACCGTCGGCCTTGCGGTCCGTCTCGCTGTTCCCGTAGTCGAAGCAGCAGCCGCCGTTGACGTGCGTTCCGCTGGTCACCATGTACGCGCCCTGGGGAGCACTGCCGAGCGGCATCCCGGAGGAGGACCCGTCGTGCCAGTAGCTGTTCCCGGGGTTGATGTAGAGCGAGTACGCCTTGGCGCCGCCGAGCGTCAGGGCCTCGCTGGTCGCGCTGGCCGGGGTGTCACTGCCTCCGGCGCCCCCGGGACCCTGGTAGGCGAGGTCGTTGCCGTGGCCGGACTGGTCGAAGATCACCGTGACCACGCACGAGGTGCCAGCGCAGAAGGCGTCCTGGGTGGCCGCGTTGGCGACGCCCCCGGCACTGACGACGCCGACGTTCTGCGTCCTGCTGTCCGAGCTCCGCCGGACCTGGTAGAGCGCGCCGCCGTACGCCGAGTAGAGCGCACGGGTCGTGGAGTGCGCGGCCACGCACGGAGTTCCGCCCGCCGCGTAGATGTCGCACGGGCCGGCGGTGGCGGCCCTCGCACTGCCGACGAAGGACCCCGCACCGGTGAGACCGGCGACGACCAGCAGGATCGTGGCGGCCACCCGGGTCAGCGTGCCGAGCCGGCGGTGAAGCGAAGCGATCCTCGGTCGTCGTCCCGGGCCTTGACTGTCGCGCATCTGAGCTCCCTGCATCTCGTGGGGTGAACGGGTGTGATGGACGGTGCACCTGCCGTGCTGCCTCACGAGGTCGGGATCTCGGCGGCAGCACGGCAGTTGCACCCGGTGACCGCTCAGACGGCCCACTGCTGGTTGGTCTGACCGTTGCAGGTCCACAGGTCGATCAGGGCGCCGTTGGCGGTGGACTTGGCGGTGACGTCGAGGCAGAGCCCGGACAGGGCGCTGGTGATGGTGCCGTCGGCGTTCACCTTCCACTGCTGGTTCGCCTGGCCGTTGCAGGTCCAGATCTCGACCTTGGTGCCGGGCGAGGTCTGGTTGTTGTACGCGTCCAGGCACAGCTGGGTGCCGCCCGAGGTGACGGTCAGCTGGCCGGAGGAGGTGCGGGTCCAGGTCTGGTTCGGCTGGCCGTTGCAGTCCCAGATCTGCAGCTGGGTGCCCGGGGTGGTGGTCGAGTTCGGCACGTCCAGGCACTTGTTCGCACCGACCGCGCGCACCGGGCCGGTCTGGTTCGTCCCGCCGCTGGTGCCGCCCGCGACGCGGAACATGGTGGTGCCGTGCGCCGGGACCGAGGCGCTGATGGTGCCGGTGGTGGTCGAAGTCGCGCCGGTCCACAGGTCGGTGAGGTTGTAGCCGGACGCTCCGGTCTTCCCGATCGCGGCGGCGGAGGTGCTGATGGTCGCGGTCGATCCGGTCTCGTTGAACAGGGCCACCGAGACGTCACCGTTCGCCAGCGGCCTGGCCAGCACGTCGAGACCGCCGGCGGAGGACACCAGGGTGCCCTGCTTGCCGAGCGAGTCCTGGTTCACCGCGATCACCCGGGTGTTGGTGAGCGTGGCCAGGGTGGCCGGGCTCGCCGAGGCGACGTTGGTGCCGACGATCAGCGGAGCCGCCATCTCCGCCCACAGGCTGAACTCCGAGCGGGCCTCGACGTCGGTGAGCGGGCTGTTGCCGACCTCGAGCATGTCCGGGTCGTTCCAGTGGCCGGGCCCGGCGTAGGCGGCCAGGTTCACGTTGCTGTGGAAGATCGACAGCATGCTGCCGTAGCTGGAGTTGATGTCGCCGGTGGTGCGCCAGCTGTTGCCGACGCCGGCGCCCCAGGTCCACACGTTGTCCTCGCCCCAGTTGCACAGGCTGAACAGGATGGGCCGGCCGGCCGCGGCCAGCGCGTCACGCATCGTGGTGTAGCGGGTCTGCGCGGGCGCCTTGCTGCCGTTGGGGCAGGAGTTCAGCCAACAGCCGGGCCCCGCATAGCAGTTGTCGTACTTCAGGTAGTCCACGCCCCAGCCGGCGAAGGTCTGCGCGTCCGTGGTCTCGTGGCCCAGGCTGCCCGGGAAGCCGGCGCAGGTCTGCAGTCCGGCGTCCTCGTAGATGCCCAGCTTCAACCCCAGCGAGTGGACGTAGTCGGCGGTGCCCTTGATCCCGTCCGGGAACTTGGTCGGGTCGGGCACCAGGCGCCCGTCGGAGCCCCGACTGTGGGTCATCCAGCAGTCGTCGATGTTGACGTACTCGTACCCGGCGCTCTGCATGCCGTTGTTGTGCATGGCCAGCGCCGTGCTCTTGATCAGCGCCTCGGAGACGTTGCAGCCGTAGGCGTTCCAGTCGTTGAAACCCATCGGCGGCGTGACCGCCAACCCGTTGCCCAGGGCCGCCGCAGAAGGGGCCGCGCCCGCGGCCGCAGCCGGCTGGGCCGCGCCCAGGGAAAGCAGCGGAATCGCCAAGGACAGGAGTAACGCCGAGAGTACGCAGGCAAGCGTCCTCCGCAGCCGGGTGCGCGCCGAGGGCGGGGTGACGCGCAGGTTCGCGTGGAGCATGTGGTCGCCTCCTGAGGGGAGTGGTGGGGGAGGTGTCTGTTTCTCGCGGTTCGGCATTCGCGGGCGCATGGTTGTGAGCATGACAAACGCGTCTCGGTGGAGGGCCTCACGGTTGCGGGCGGGGATCTCGGGGAGGCTCGACTGGGCATCGAGGTCGCCGCGCGAAGAAATGGCGGACTGTGCGCCGGTATTTCCGGTGCGGCTTTTCCTGGAATATCGGGACGGCGAATCCAACCGGGATCTCCGGTTCGGCTTCGTGAGTGCCGGAATGAGCGGAAGAAGCCGGCAAGCCGGCGCGACTCCTCGCTCGCCGTCCGGCCGCGCAGTGCGCCGAGTGGTCGCACGAGGCCTGCCGGTGGCCGGTCGTGGCGCTCAGGTCCGCATGCCGGCCTCCCGATCGGCGGTGGATTCGACGGCTGACTGTTAGCGCTAACAATCAATCGCAAAAAAGATCACCGAGGTGAATGTCCCCGGTGTGGGCCAATGGGAGCTTCCAATACCCCGCGCGCAGTGTCAACCCTTCTTGCAACAATGCGCGCCTCCCGGTGGCCGGTCCCCGAGTTGTGGCACCGCGATCGCCCGGCTCCGCTGCTTCCGCGCACGGGATACCCCCCTCCCCGTGGGGTGGCGTGGCGAGGGGCCGGGGGTGTGGGGGCTGTGCGAGGTGGTCGGGCATGGCCGGGTCCGGGCAGGCCGCAGGGCGGCGCACCAGGTCGAGGGACGGACCAGGGCGGATGATCTCGGTTCTGTCACTGAGGTCCCGGAGCTGTCGCGGGGAGTCGTCCCGTCCCGGCGTGGCACGGGAGTCGGGCGTGCGTGGTGGACGGAGACGGTTCGGCGGGCGCCGGTCCGATCGTCGAGCGCGCGAATCGTGCACGCCGCCGGTATGCCGGTGAAAGTTTCACCACCGTGGAATCGGTGCCGGACTCCGACATGTAGGGCGGGGGTCCGGACCGCGTGCGGTCCGAAGGCCGGGGTGGGACGGCGGTGGGCGTCGGTATTCCTCGGCCAGGGAATTCGCGGTGCCCTTGCGGGCGGACCGGCTCCGTCCAACCCAACAGGTGCCCGCAATGGGGCGGATACCGAGCAGCCCGAACTCGTCGAAGGTGAACGTCCGTCAGGGAAGCGGTCCAGGACGTACGAGATTCGGTCGAGCCTGGTCGCACGATCCGCTGCGACTGCTGCTGCTTCACGCTCCGCCGGCCACCGGACCTTGACCGGCCCCGCCACCACCCCACCCAGCACCGGCTGAATGTCGCCGACAGCCAGACCGGTAGCGGTCTCCCGAGCGCCGCCCCGGTCAACCTGTCCGGTCGGAGAGCACCGGGTCACAGCCCGGGGTAGTAGCCCAGCTGATAGGTCGACAGGTCGGAGATCGCCAGCTCGCCGGCACCCTGGCAGATCGGACAGACGCGTCGCGCGAAGCACACGCGGCAGCGCTCGCGCCTGCGTGGTTCGCCCGGCACCCAGCCGCGCCCACCGCAGTGGTCGCAGGCGCCGAGACCGTCGCACTCGTAGCGGAGGACAAAGCCGGGCGTGACGGTCTCCGGCGTCCGGACCGGTTCCGGCCGCCGGGCCTGCTCCGGTTCGCGCAGGGCCACGGCGGGGGTCCGCCCGCTGTGGAGCACGCCCGGGCCGCCGTCGCCCGAGCGGATCTCGATCCGGATGCCGTCGGGGTGGAGGGCGGTGAGTACGTACCTGCGCGACGGCCCGTTGCCCTCCTCCTGCGGACCGGTGGCCTCCCAGCCCGCCGCGCCGAGCAGTTGGGCCGCCCGGGAGACGGCGTCGGCGGCACGGACCCCGTCGGGGCGTTCGCCGTGGAACACGACCGAGTAGGCGTGAGCCGACGGCTCGTGCCCCTCGACGGCCTCCGGCGCACCGAGCGGGAGACGCCCGGAGTCGGTGGCACCCGGGGTCAGTTCCTCCATCAGCGCGACGAGCTGCGCCCGCAGGACCTGCCCGAACCGCTCCAACTCCGCACGCGCACCCGGAACCTCTCCCATGGGACGCCTCCTTCCCCGGCCCGACCGGGCGAATCCCGTGCGAGCGGGAACGAACCTCAGGTCAACGGACCTCAGGTCGGCGGACCTCATGTCAACGGACCTCAGGTCGGCGGCCCCGCCGGTGCGAGGAGGGTGTGCAGGGAGCGGTTGTGGCGGTGCAGCCAGGCCCGGTAGGCGGGGTTGACGCTGGCCAGGTCGAGGTAGGCGTGGCAGAGGTCGACCCAGAGGCCGTCGAGTGCCGGGCCGCCGACGGTGTCGGGGCGCCAGGTGAGCAGCAGCCGGACGGCGAGCGGGTCGCCGTGGACGGGGCGAAGGATGGTGCCGGGGCCGGGCGGTGAGGTGGGCTGGCAGGGGCGGACGGCTTCGCCGGAGGCGACGAGCTCGGCGGCGGTGGCGTTGTCCCTGACCTGGACGACGCGTGGGTCGAGTCCGGCCTCGGCGAAGACGCGGCGCAGTGCGGCGTACTCGTGGTCGGCGGTCGGGTCGACCATCCAGGTGTCGTGGGCGAGGTCGGCGAGGCTGACGACCGGCCGGGCGGCGGCGGGGTGGGTCTCGGCGAGGGCGACGAACTGGGGTTCGCGGGCGACCAGCACCCGCTGCTCGGCGCCGGCCGGCACGTGCAGCGGAAAGCCCTCGCTCTCGTGGACGAAGGCGATGTCGAGCTGTTCGGCGGCGACCAGTTGCAGCAGGGCGATCGCCGAGATGTCGATGTGGATGGTGGTGTCGGTCTCCGGGAGCCGATCGTGGATGCGGCGCAGCCAGGCGGCGACCGCGCGGCTGCCGACGCTGCCGATGCGCAGCCGGCGGCGGCCGGGTCCGGCGGCCTCGGCGCGGGCGGCGACGACGAGGGCGTCCATCTCGGTGATCACGGGTCGGGCGCGGGAGAGCACCGAGTGGCCGAGGGCGGTGGGGCGACTGCCGGTCTGTTCGCGGGTGAACAGCCGCCCGCCGATGGTCCGTTCGATGCGGTGAAGTTGGGTGGTCAGCGAGGGCTGGGTCATGCCGAGTCGACGGGCGGCCTTCCGGACGCTGCCGGTATCCGCGATCGCGCACAGCACCCGCAGGTGTCGGACGTCGAGCTCCATCACGGGAGCATAGCCAGGCGCCCACAATCTGCCAAGAGCATGTCAAATCCAGCCCACGGGCCGTCAAATCGCGGGCTGCGCACGGGTATTGACCCGAGCTATCGCCGGTTGCCATCTCCGCGCCCCGCCCGCCCTGCCCCAAGCTCGGTGCAACACCTCGTCACCGCGTCCCGGACGGCCTCCCCACGGCCCCGGGACCCGCGAAATGGAGTCCCCACATGAACCGCTCCATGACCGTGCTCGCCGCTGCCCTCGGACTGGTCCTCGCCGTCGGTACCGCCGCCGTGCCCGCCACCGCAGCCACCACCCAGGGCTACACCCCGTCCGCGGGCATCACCGCCAACTCCTCCGAGGACGCCAACAACAAGGCGTTCTACGAGGCCGTGATGAAGTCGGCCCGCGCCAAGCAGGCCGCCAGCCCCTACCTGGCGAGCGTCACCGTCACCTATGACGCCAGCCAGGCCCCGACCTTCCGCACCGTCATCTCCCAGAGCGCGCAGATCTGGAACTCCTCGGTCACCAAGGTCCAGCTCCGCTCCGGCACCAACGCCGACTTCCGCTACTACGAGGGCAACGACTCCCGCGGCTCCTACGCCTCCACCGACGGCCACGGCAGCGGCTACATCTTCCTCGACTACGCGCAGAACCGGCAGTACAGCTCGCTGCGCGTCACCGCCCACGAGACCGGCCACGTGCTCGGCCTGCCCGACCACTACTCCGGCCCGTGCAGCGAGCTGATGTCCGGCGGCGGCCCCGGCACCTCGTGCACCAACCCGTACCCGAACACCAACGAGCGGAACCGGGTCAACAACCTCTGGGTGAACGGCCTCGCCCTCGTAGGCTGACCCCGCCCGTCCGGGACGCGGGCCCCGATCCGGGCCGACGTCCGACCACCGCACCGCAGGACCCCCGCCGCGCATCACAGCGACGGGGGTCGGCGGCCGTTCAGGTGCGGTCAGGCGGTGGAGCGGACGGCGGGCATCGCGAGGTCGACCGGGCCGCTGCCGGATCCGCTCTTCTTGCAGGCGTCGTGGCAGTCCTTCTCCAGGCTGCAGCACAGGGAGCAGATGGCGCCCTGGTGGAAGGGGCAGCCGGCGATGTCCGGGCGTTCGAAGGCCTCGGCGCAGACGGTGCAGGTCAGGGTCGCGGCGGAGAGCAGGCCGTCCTCGGTGAAGAGTGGCTCGTCCTGGTCGTCGGTGCGGGCGATGTAGTACCGGCCCTTGGTGAGCACCGCGAGGAGGGGGGAGAGCACCATCGCGAGGAGCAGGGCGATGAACGGGGAGTACGCGGTGCCGTAGCTGCCGAAGGCGCCGAAGTAGGCGGCGATGGAGACCGCCGACGCGATCAGCATCGAGCCGAAGCCGACCGGGTTGAAGTTGTGCAGGTGGGCGCGCTTGAACTCGATGTAGGACGGGCTGAGCTTCAGCGGCTTGTTGATGACCAGGTCGGCGACGACGGCGCCGATCCAGGCTATCGCGACGTTGGAGTAGAAGCCGAGCACGGTGTTGAGGAAGCCGAAGACGCCGCCCTCCATCAGCGCCAGGGCGATGCCGACGTTGAGGAAGATGTAGACCACCCGGCCCGGGTGACGGTGGGTCAGGCGGGAGAAGAAGTTGGACCAGGAGAGCGAGCCGGAGTAGGCGTTGGTCGAGTTGATCTTGATCTGGGAGAGGATCACGAAGAAGGTGGCCAGGCCCAGTGCGATCGGCGCGGCGAAGGTCCTGAAGCCGGCGAGGTACTGCTGAATGGGCTGGTCGGCCTTGCCCAGGCCCACGCTGCCGGCGATGTAGAAGGCGAGGAAGGCGCCGCCGATCTGCTTGGCCGCGCCGAGGACGACCCAGCCCGGTCCCGCGCTGATCACGGCGCCCCACCACTTCCTGGCGTTCTGCGGGGTCTTGTCGGGCATGAACCGCAGGTAGTCGACCTGCTCGCCGATCTGCGCGATCAGGGACAGGGCGACGCCGGCTCCGGCGCCGATCCCGATCATGCTGATCCGGGACCCGGTGGGCGAGTTGCCCGCGAAGTGGGTGAACGCGGAGAACTTGCCGGGGTCCTGGACGGCGATGGAGACGAAGGGGGCGACCATGAGGACCAGCCAGATGGGCTGGGTCCAGACCTGCATCTTCGACAGCGCGGTCATGCCGTAGACGACCAGCGGGAGGATGATCAGCGAGGCGATCAGGTAGGCGACCGCCAGCGGGATCCCCAGGCCGAGCTGGAGCGCCTGGGCCATGATCGACCCCTCGAGCGCGAAGAAGATGAAGGTGAAGCTGGCGTAGATCACCGAGGTCAGGGTCGAGCCCAGGTAGCCGAATCCGGCTCCCCGGGTCAGCAGGTCCATGTCGATGGAGTACTTCGCCGAGTAGTACGAGATCGGGATGCCGGTCAGGAAGATGACCACCGCGGCGGCCAGGATCGCCACCATCGCGCTGCCGAAGCCGTTGGAGATGGCGATGGAGCCGCCGATGGCGAAGTCCGCCAGGTAGGCGATGCCGCCCAGGGCGGTGGTCGCCACCACGTACGGGGTCCAGCGCCGGAACGACTTGGGCGCGTAGCGCAGCGAGTAGTCCTCCAGCGTGCTGTTCTGCGTCCAGTCGTTGTAGCGCCTGCCGGAGCTTGTGCTCGGCTTCAGCTCGTCGATGGTTTCCGTCACGACTCGTCACTCCTCCGCGGGGCGAGGCCAGGGCCGGGCGCGTGGGCCCGGCCGACGACGGAAGAGTTGCGGCAGGTCGTTTCCGGTGAGTTTCCCCGGCATTTAATTCCAGGCTCAAAACTTCCCGTGGAAAATATTCCCAGCTCACGATACTGTCGGCCGCGTGCGCGGAGGACGGTCAGAGCTGGGCGACGACGTGGAAGTCGAAGACGTCGGCCCGCGCGAGGTAGAAGCGCTGGTCGAGATGGTTGCCGCGGAGCCGCAGCGCACCTCGCGGGCCCTCGTACGCGACCGCGCCGCCGGCGGCCCGGATCGCGCCCACGTCCAGCGACCGCGCCCGCTCCGCCAACGCGGCCAGCAGCCGCAGGCCCTCGAAGCAGGACTCGCCCAGGCTGCCGACCACGGGCGCCTCCGTCCCGAAGCGGTCGACGTAGCGGCGTCCGAAGTCCAGGCTCTCGGCGGTCGCCAGGGTCTCGAAGAAGCCGGACGCCGCCCAGAGCCCGCCGGTGGCCTCGGCCCCGGCGGCCAGCAGGATGTTCTCGTCCATGTGGGTGCTCAGCCGCTGGCAGCGCTGGTCCAGGCCGCGCGCGGCGAAGGCCCGGTTGAAGCGCACCGCGTCCTCGCCGACCAGCAGCATCAGCACCGCGTCGGCCTCGCAGCGCTCCACCCGCCGCAGCGCCGGCCCGAAGTCCTCCGCGCCGAGCCGCACGAACACCTCGCCGACGACCCGCCCGCCACAGGCGCGGGCGTACCCGCGCGCGGCCCGGGCCGTGACCTGCGGCCAGACGTAGTCGTTGCCCACCGTGCACCAGCGCCGCACCCCGGTGGCCTCGGCCAGCAGCCGCATCGCCGGGAGGAGTTGCGCGGCGTCCGACTCGCCCGTCAGGAAGATGCCCGGGGTGTGCTCGCCGCCCTCGTGCTGCGCGGTGTAGACGTACGGCACCCGGCCGACGATCCGCGGTGCCAGCGCCTGGCGTACGGCGGAGGTGTGCCAGCCCACCACGGCCTGCACGGCTCCCAGCGAGACCAGTGCCTCGACCTCGGCCGCCACCCGCTCCGGCGACGCCCCGCCGTCGACCACCACCAGCCGCACCTCGCGGTCCAGGATGCCGCCGGCCGCGTTGATCTCGGCGGCGGCCAGGCGCGCGGCCAGTTCGCAGGACGGGCCGAAGATCCCCGCCGACCCCTGCAGCGGCACGACGAGGGCGACCGCCAGCACGTCACGGTGACCACCGTCGCCGGGCAGCCCCAGATGCACCGGACCACCTTCCTGAAGGGCGCAGCCGCGATGAAACGGATCCCGCCCCGGCACCCTGACCGAGGCTCGCAATCCCGCCGCACACTAGACCGACCGTGAGGAACCCGGCAATGCCTTCCGAACCGCCGCAGGACCTGGCCCACCTGCTCAGCCGCGCCGAACACCGGATGGCCCGGCGGCTGGCCGCGCTACTGGCCGAGGAAGGATGCACCGTCGAGCAGTGGCGCGTCCTGGCGCTGGTCGCCGACGGGCAGGGGCATCCGATGACCGAGATCGCCGAGCACGTCCTGATGCCGCCGCCGAGCCTCACCAAGCTGGTCGACCGCATGGTGGCCGACAATCTCGTCCACCGCCGCCCCGACCCCACCGACCGCCGCCGCGTGCTGCTCCACCTCACCGCCCGCGGTCGCATCACCCACCAGCGCGCCGCTCATCGCGTCCACGAGGACCAGGCCCGCCTCCTGGCCGCGATCGACGACCACGGCGAGCTGGCCCGAGCCCTCACCCGCCTCACCGCCGCCAGCGGCGGCCGGCTGGCCCGGGCGGAGCCGGCCGGCTGACACCGGCCGTTCGACGGCCGACCGACCCGGCTCCTCAGGCGGTCCAGGTCGGCGGGGGAGTGTCGGAGAGCGGCATCTCGGCCCAGATGGTCTTGCCGGTGTGGCTGTGCCGGGTGCCCCAGCGGTACGCCAGCTGGGCGACGAGCATCAGGCCGCGGCCGCCCTCCTCCCAGTCGCGGGCGCGGCGCAGGTGCGGGGCGGTGCTGCTGGCGTCCGAGACCTCGCAGATCAGGACCTGGTCGCGGATCAGGCGCAGGGTGATGGGCGGGGCCGCGTAGCGGATCGCGTTGGTCACCAGCTCGCTGACGATCAGCTCCGCCGGGTAGATCTGCTCGCTCGCTCCCCACTCGGAGAGCCGCTGCGAGACCGCCTTGCGGGCGGCCGCGACCGCGGACCGGTCGGGCGGGACCTCCCAGGTGACGACGTGGTCGTCGTCCAGACCGCGGGTACGCGCGATGACCAGGGCGACGTCGTCGCGGGGCCGCCCCACCACCAGGTCGTCGAGGACCGCGTCACAGGCGTCCTCCAGCGAGGGTCCGGTGCGGGCGAGCACCTGGCACAGCCGCTGGTACCCCTCGTCGACGTCGCGCTCGCGGTCGTCGATCAGGCCGTTGGAGAACAGCGCCAGCAGGCTGCCCTCCGCCAGTTCCACCGTGGTCGACTCGAACGGCAGCCCGCCGACGCCGAGCGGCGCGCCGATCGGCGTCCGGGCCGCGGCCGGGACGCCCTCGGGCGGCATGATCACCGGCGGCGGATGTCCGGCGCTGGCCATCGTGCACGTCCGGGACACCGGATCGTAGATGGCGTAGCAGCAGGTGGCCCCGATCTCGCCGACCTCCCCCGACGCCCCGGCCTCCGAGGACAGCCGCACCACGAGGTCGTCCAGGCTGGTCAGCAGCTCGTCCGGCGGCAGGTCCACGTCGGAGAGCGTGCGCACGGCGGTGCGCAGCCGGCCCATGGTCGCGGTGGCGCGGATGCCGTGGCCCACGACGTCGCCGACGACCAGGGCGATGCGGGCGCCGGAGAGCGGGATCAGGTCGAACCAGTCACCGCCGATCCCGGAGCGGGTGGAGGCGGGGATGTACCGGGAGGCCGCCTCCATCGCCGCCCGCTCCGGCATGTGCTGCGGCAGCAGGCTGTGCTGCAGGGACAGCGCGGTCTCGCGCTCACGGGTGTACCTGCGGGCGTTGTCGATCGCGACGGCGGCCCTGGCGGCCAGTTCCTCGGCCAGCAGGAGGTCGTCCCGCCCGAACCGTTCCATCCGGTCGGGGCGGCTGCGGCGGTAGAACACGGCGACGCCGAGCGTCACCCCGCGGGCGCGGAGCGGGACCGCCATCATCGAGTGGTAGCCCTGGTCCCGGATGATCGCGGCGCGGCGGCTGTCCACCGCCATCCAGTGGACGAATTCGGCGTCCTCGGCATTGCTGAGCACCCCGGCGCCCGTCGCGAGCGCGCGGGCCGGCGGTGAGAACTCGGGATAGCTGTCGGTGGTGCCGATCGCCAGCACGGTCGGCAGCCGCGTGCCCGGGGCGAAGCGGTGCGCGATGCGCCGGAGCATCACATCGCCGAAGAGCTCGCCCTCGACCGGTTCGACGTCGGCTTCCAGTGCGGTGAGCAGGTCGACGCTGGCGAAGTCCGCGAACTCGGGGACCGCCACCTCCAGCAGCTCGCGCGCGGTCCGGCTGAGGTCCAGCGTGCTGCCGATCCGGCCGGCGGCGTCGTTGAGCAGCACCAGACGCTTGCGCGCCCAGAACTGCTCGGTCATGTCGTGGGCGACGAGGGCGACGCCGTGCACCGTGCCGTCGGGGTCCTTCAGGGGGGCGAAGTCGACCGACCAGGCATGGATCCGCCGCTCGCCCCCGGTGCGCTGGTAACTCTCCAGGTGCACCGGCTCGCCGCCCTCCAGCGCGCGGCGCATGCCGTCGGCGAGGTCGGCCGCCTGCGGCTGGCTGGTGATGTCGCAGATGCCCAGGCCGCGCACCGCGTCGTCCGGCAGGCCGACGACGGGAACCATGGCCTGGTTGGAGCGGCGGTAGCGGAGCTGCGCGTCGTACAGCGAGACCGCGCAGCGTGGCAGCTGCTCGAACGCCCACCGCGCGAGGTCCTCGTCCTCGGGCCGGGGCTGCGACCCCGTCGGCGCGCACACGACGCGCCAACTGCCCGACGGGTCGTCCGGTGCTTCGCCGCGCGGTACGCCGCGGTGCGCGATCACCGTCACCTCCACGCGCCGCCCGTCGCGGTGCCGGAGGGTGAGCGGGCCGCTCCACCGTTCCGGTCTCCCGGCCAGTGCGCGGCGTACCTCGTCGGGGGCAACGGGTTCGGCCAGCAGGTCCGCCGCGGGCCGGCCCACGACCTCGGCGGTGGGATGGCCCAGCAGTCGCTCGGCGTCGGCGTTCCAGCGCGTCACGTACCCGCGAACATCGACGATCGCCATCGCCGTGCCCGGCTCGCTACCGCCCCGCGGGGTCGGCCGGCCCTCTGGAGGGCGCCCATCCTGTTTCGTCACGGCACGATCACTCACAGAACCCCCGGGAAACACCACCGTAGCCCGGCCCGGAGAGCAGCAACAACAGCACCGAGGGAGCCGCCGGTCGGACGGGGCAGCGGCGGGGCGAACCCGTCGGGTGCGTCAGGACGCGACGCGGTACTCGCCGGGGGCGGCGTGCCCGGGCAGTTCCTCGACGCGGGCTCCGGTCGAGCGGAGGAACTCCACCACCGCGTCGGCGGTGCGGGCGTCGAGCGAGAGCACCCACCGCCCGGGGATCAGCACGGTGGAGATCTGCCCCATCGACGCCCGGGCGAGCAGCAGGCGCAGCTGCGGCCGGATCGTCCGCGACGACGCGCCGTTGTCGAGGTAGACCCGCGGGTGACGGACGCCGAGCTGCTCGGCGTGGTCCTCCAGGGCCCGGCGATGGGTCTCCATCTGCCAGCTGTCGTACGGGTAACAGCGCAGGTACAGCGCCGTACTGGTGCAGACCTCGCGGTCCTGGCCGATGGTCATGGTTGCTCCTCGTTGAGCCGGACGACACCACTCGGGCGCCGCCCACTGACGCACTGCCCATGATGGCCTGGACCAATGTCAAACGTCCAGACCAATCCACGCTGTGGACGAAAACCTGCAGGTCGTAGCCGCAGGGAGGTCGTCGAACCGCGCGAGTGGCCGGAGCGGCGGGTCGGGGGCGCCCAGGCTCCCGCGGCGTGCCGGTGGGTGATCTGGCGCATCGTCACCTCTCTTGACGCGACCGGAGGCTGCTGCTTTTCTCGTCGCGTTAGGAAAGGTTCCTAACCTCATCGTGGACCGCGCGAGCCGATGCCGGATCGCCGCCTCTCTCCCCCAGGAGTCGTCCCGTGAACAGGCCGTCCCGTCGTACCGTCCTCGGCGCCGCCCTCACTGCGGCCGCCGCCACCGCACTGCCCCGCGCCACCGCCTCGGCCGCCACCCCGATCGTCTCCAGCTGGCAGCAGCGCTGGTCGCCGTCGGCCGCCGTCGACGGCCTGGCCGCCTTCGAGACCGTCGAGGACGACCGCGCCGACTCCCACCCGGCCGGCGCCCCGCACATCCGCGTCGAGGGCGACAACTTCCGCTGGAACATGCACATGGTCGACCGCGACACCTCCACCGACCGCCAGCGCCACGAGGTCACCGGCATGCGCAGCCCGGCCGGCGGCGACTACCTCCAGTGGCTGCCCGGCGAGACCTGGCGGGCCACCTACTCGATGTACATCCCCGCCTCGCTGAAGGCGACCACCACCTTCACCCACATCATGCAGATGAAGGAACCCGGCGCCGGATCGTCGCCGATCGTGGTCCAGTCGCTGCGCCGGGTGTCCGGCGCCCAGACGATCGAACTCGAGCTCCCGGTCAGCGGAGTCTCGGTGGGCAGCACCAGCCTCGACCCGCTGCACGACCGGTGGGTGGACGTGGACTTCCAGATCAAGGTGGGGGACGGCGCCTCGGGGTCGGTCCGCTGGGTCCTGCGCAGCGCCGGCACCACGCTCATCGACGTCACCAGGACCGGCGTCGACACCTTCCTCGCCGACCGGGTGCGGCCCAAGTGGGGAATCTACCGCTCGCTCGGAGACACCTCGGGCTCGCTCCAGGACTGCTACCTGCTGACCACGGGGATGCGCGGCTACCAGCTGGTCTCCGGCAGCTCCGGCGTCTACCAGGCCGAGGAGGCCCGGATCTCCCAGGGCGTCGTCGAGTCCAACCACACCGGCTACAGCGGCACCGGGTTCGTCAACCTCGCCAACACCGCGGGAAGTTACGCCGAGTGGACGATCCAGGCGGGCGCGGCTGCCGGGGCCACCCTCGACCTGCGCTACGCCAACGGCACCACGGTCGGCCGGCCGATGGACATCACGGTCAACGGCACCCGGATCGCCGCCGGGCGCCCCTTCGCGCCCACCGCGAACTGGGACACCTGGGCGACCACCTCGCTCCCGATCACGCTCAAGGCCGGAGCCAACACCGTCCGGGTCACCTCCACCACCGCCGACGGCGGCCCCAACCTCGACCGGATCACCCTCCACTGACGGCGCTCGACGTCTCGTCAAGGTGCTTCGTTCCGTGGGGCGTTGAGTTGGTGCAGACCATTGACGCGTCATTTCCCGGCCGCTACCTTACAGGCCGTTAGGAAAGCTTCCTTACTATTTGCCCGGGTTGCCTGCGTACCGGCCCCGGCCTGCTTCGTGCCGTAGCGCCGGGGCACCTCGCTCATCACTCCTCCACAGCGAAGGAACCGATCCCCCCATGTCCCGATCCGCCCGCAGGGCGCTCACGGCGGCCGTGGCCGCCGCGCTTCCGGCCGCCGCGCTCGCCCTGGTCGCGGCACCGCCCGCCCACGCCGCCGGTGGTGCCTTCCCCGCGCACTACTCGGCGCCGTACCTGGAGATCGACAGCACCACGGCGGGCGACCTGGCCGCCGACCTGAGTGCCAGCGGCGACAAGTTCTACACGCTGGCCTTCCTGACCCCGAAGTCCGGCTGTACCCCCATGTGGGAGCGGGGCAACGACCCGGTCGGCGCCTTCAAGTCCCAGATCGGCTCGCTGCAGTCGGCCGGCGGCAACGTCATCATCTCCTTCGGCGGGGCCGCCGGAGGCGAACTGGCGCAGACCTGCACCTCGGTGTCCAGCCTCACCGCGGCGTACGCCAACGTGGTCAACACCTACGGCGTGACCCGCCTCGACTTCGACATCGAGGGCTCGGTCCTGGACGACACCGCCTCCAACGCCCGCCGCGACCAGGCCCTGGCCGCGCTGCAGGCGCAGAACCCGAACGTCCAGATCGACTTCACCCTGCCGGTGGACCCGAGCGGCCTGCCGAGCAACGCGATGAACATGCTCAAGGACGCCAAGTCCAAGGGCGTGAAGGTGAACCTGGTCAACATCATGACGATGGACTTCGGCGACGGCGAGAACGCCCTGAACGACGCCGAGTCCGCCGCGAACGGCACCGCCCCCCAACTGGCGTCGCTGTACGGCATCACCAGCGCGCAGGCCTTCAACCGCATGGGCCTGACCCCGATCGCCGGGAAGAACGACGACAACGAGGTCTTCAGCCAGGCCAACGCCCAGACCCTGGAGACGTTCGCGGCGTCCAAGGGCGTGCAGGAACTGTCGTTCTGGGAGGTCGACGGCTACGACAAGGCGCTGAACTACGCCTACTCGAAGATCTTCCAGAAGATCACCGGCGGTACCGCCGCCAACGACTTCTCCGTGGCGGTCGCACCCGCCTCGGGCAGCGTGAAGCCCGGCTCCTCCGTGACCGCGAGCGTCTCCACCGCGGTGACGTCGGGTGCGGCGGAGTCGGTGGCGTTGTCGGCGTCGGGTCTGCCGTCGGGGGCGAGTGCGTCGTTCAGTCCGGCGTCGGTGACCTCCGGCGGTGGTAGCACGCTGACGATCGCGACCGGCGCGTCGACCCCGGCGGGGACGTACACGGTCACGGTCACCGGGACTGCCGCGACCGGCAGCCACAGCGCGACCTACGGCCTCACCGTGACCACGGGCTCGACGGCCAACGACTTCTCCGTCTCGCTGTCGCCGGCCTCCGGCACGGTCACCGCCGGCACGACCGGCTCGACCACGGTGTCGACCGCGGTGACGTCGGGTGCGGCGGAGTCGGTGTCCCTGTCGGCGTCGGGTCTGCCGTCCGGGGCGAGTGCGTCGTTCAGTCCGGCGTCGGTGACCTCCGGTGGTGGCAGCACGCTGACGATCGCGACCGGCGCGTCGACTCCGGCGGGGACGTACTCGGTGACCGTCACCGGGACTGCCGCGACCGGTAGCCACAGCGCGACCTACAGCCTCACCGTGACGGCGGCGTCCGGCGGTACCTGCAACCCGGCGTGGAGCGCCACCGCGTCCTACGCCCCCGGCGACAAGGTCTCCTACGGCGGCCACAACTACACCTCCCTGTACTGGAGCACCAACGTCACCCCCGGCACCCCCATCGCCTGGAACATCTGGCAGGACGACGGCACCTGCTGACACCGGCGGGACTCCTCCCGAGGTGACAGCGTGAGGCCGTCCGGTGTGGGGCCGGACGGCCTCGCTGTCACTCATCGGGGATGCGCGGCGAAGGCGTCGTGGAGGATGTCCAGGTAGGCGCCGTGGCCGCTGGGGCTGGCCCAGGCGGTGGCCGATTCGGTCGCGGTTCCCTCGCCCCACTCGTTGTAGGTCACCACCAGCTGGAACGGCGCGCCAGAGGCGGCGACGGTCTCGGCGTCGCGCCGGAAGCGGGCGAGGTCGCGCGGGACTCGCGGCGTCGCCTCGTCGTTCTTCCAGAAGCCGGGCGACAGGCTCGCCGAGAATCCGGGTTGGACGTCCACGGTGTCGGAGTACTGGTGCCAGCCCTGCGGCTGGTTCGCGCAACTCCGGTAGCCGGAGAACACCTTGAGGACGACGTAGTACCCGGCGGTCCGGTTGGCCTCCGCCCAGCGGGTCGCCATGTCGCAACCGTCGTCGCCCTCCGCGTAGACGAAGACCACCGGCTTTCCGTCGACGTGCAGCCACGCCTTCTGGTCCGCGAAGGTGCGCAGGTGGGTCAGGTCGCTCTGGATCTGGGCGACCGACGGGTCGGTGTAGCCCTCCTGCTCGTAGTAGACCGACCAGGAGAAGCCCGTCCTGGCTCCCTCGGCCATCAGTAGCGGCAGCCTGGTGTCCTCGCGCCGGCCCACGCCCCACCAGGAGGCGATCCCGGCCTGGAGGCCGCCGTACTGCATGTCCGCGATCTGGCGGTTGACGGTCGCCGGGGCGTCGACGGAGTACCGGCCGGCGGAGGCCGTGTAGTGGCTGCCGCCCGGGGTGAAGTTGTCCGGGTACCAGGGGTAGTAGAAGGCGGCGCGGACCGGCAGCCCGGTGCCGGATTCCTTTCCCGGCGCCTGCGACGGGGAGCCGGTCGACGCCGTGGGGTCGGGTGTCGCCGCCGTCGCCGAGGGCAGGTCCGACGGTGCGGAACTCGGCGCGGCGAGGGCCGTGGCCACCGTGGCGGGCGGCGGCGCGCCGGCTGCGGCGCGGCTCGCCCCGTGCCGCTGGGGCAGGCCGACGACGTAGCCGAGGACGAGGACCGCCACCAGGGCGACGGCACCGGCGCCGGCGAGCACGGCCTTCCCGGCGGAGACCTTGCCGGCCCGCGCCGCGTGACTCGCCGCACCGTCGACGGTGGCCGAGGCCCCGGCGGTGGCGAGGTCCACGGGGTGCGGCGCCAGGAGGGCCAGCAGCACGGGTGGGACGGCGACCAGCGCCAGGTCGGCCAGCAGCCGCTCGGAGGCGATCAGGCCGACGGGTTCGTCGCCGCAGACCGGGCAGGTGCGCAGGTGCTTGGCGATCCGCTTGCGCCACAGGCCGTCGGGCTTCCCGTTCCAGCCCCGGAGCGTCTCGCGCAGGCCGGGGCACCGCGGGTCCTCCGCGAGCGCGCGGACGACGGCCCGGGCGACCTCCAGCCGGGCCTTCAACCGCTGGACCCGGACCGCGGTCTGCGGCAGCGTCAGCTCCATCGCGCCGGCCAGCTCGGCCCGGGTCAGCCGGCCCGCGACCTCCATCCACCACAGCGACAGCAGGTGCTGCTCGTCGGCGTCCAGCCACCGGGTGGCCTCGACCGCCTCCCGCCGCTGGCCGGAGAGGCTCAGCACGGTGATCGTCAGGTCGACGAAGTCGGCCGCCGGGTCGGCGAGTTGCACCGCATCCGCGTCGAGCGCCGCACTCCCGCCGGTCGCCGGGGCGCTGCGCCGCGCCTGCGAGTGGCGGCCCACCTCGCGCAGGGCGATGGTGACCAGCCAGGACCGGAACGCCCCCGGGTCCCGCAGCTGCCGCACGTCGCGTACCAGTTGCAGCATGACCTCCTGCACGACGTCGTCCGCGTCGGCGGGGGTGCCCAGGGCCCGTCCGACCAGGTTGTAGACCAGGGGCAGGTGGTCGGCCACGAGCACGTCCAGGGCGCGGGCGTCGCCGCGTTGCGCGGCGCGCACCAGCTCGGTCCGGGCTTCGGGGAGCCGCGGGCCGTCGTACCCGCTCGGTGGTGTCTCGGTCATGGTTCGCGGAGGTTCCCGGGTGTCGTCGGGACAGCGGAGGTCGGCAGGAGGTCTCGGCAGAGCGGCTCGGCGGCGGGGCTCGGCAGAGGTCTAGGCAAATGGGTCTCGGCCAAGGGCCGCGGGCCGACTCCCCGGCATCATGGCAGGCGTTGATTTAGCGGTCCAACCTGGGCTCTTGTCCCGGTCGGAGCGACGCCGCGGGCCCAGGGGACGGGGAGCACGGGCCCCTGCCGATATCAGAAATCGGGCCGGAAGAGCTGATCCCCACATCGGCGCCGAACCGATTGACCCGCCGTCACCCGCGCCCGTTGAATCTGCTCCACCGCCGGCCCGTCCCCCCTCCACCTCCCCATGGAGCAGCACGCCATGTCGCAGAGCCACCGCAGGAAGATGTCCCGCCGCACGATCCTCACCACGTCGATCGGCGGCGCGGCCGCCGCCGCCGTCGGGGCGTTCGCCGTCACCAAGGCGGCCACCGCCAGCACCGCACCCCAGGCCGCCGCGGCTGCCGCCCAGGTCGGGGACGTGGTCGGGAAGGTCACCGTCGGCTACCAGGGCTGGTTCGCCTGCTCCGGCGACGGTGCGCCGATCAACGGCTGGTGGCACTGGAGCACGAGCATGAGCCAGCCGCCGTCGCCGAGCAACAACTCGATCAAGGCCTGGCCCGACATGACCGACTACGGCAAGAGCTACCGCACGGCCTACGGCGCCCTGGGCAACGGGTCGCCGGCGGCGCTGTTCTCCTCCTACGACCAGCAGACCGTGGACACCCACTTCCTGTGGATGCAGCAGAACGGCATCGACACCGCGGCCCTGCAGCGGTTCAACCCCGTCGGCGGCGAGGGGCCGACCCGCGACGCGATGGCCACCAAGGTCCGCAGCGCGGCCGAGGCGCACGGCCGCAAGTTCTACATCATGTACGACGTCAGCGGCTGGTCCACCATGCAGTCCGAGATCAAGGCGGACTGGACCAACAAGATGAAGGCCCACACCGCGTCGGCCGCCTACGCCGTCCAGAACGGCAAGCCGGTCGTCTGCATCTGGGGCTTCGGCTTCAACGACAGCAAGCACGCTTTCGACGCCGCCGCCTGCCTGGACGTCGTCAACTGGTTCAAGGGGCAGGGCTGTTACGTCATCGGCGGGGTGCCGCGTGAGTGGCGCACCGGGGTCAACGGCTCCCGGGCCGGGTTCTCCGACGTGTACCACGCGTTCGACATGCTCAGCCCGTGGATGGTGGGCGCGATCGGCAACGCGGCGGACTCCGACTCGACGTACCAGAACGTCAACGTCCCCGACCAGGCGGACTGCAACGCCCACGGCATCGCCTACCAGCCCTGCGTCCTGCCCGGCGACCTGTCGGCCCGTCAGCGCGCGCACGGCGACTTCATGTGGCGGCAGTTCTACAACATGGTCCGGCTCGGCGCGCAGGGCATCTACATCTCGATGTTCGACGAGTACAACGAGGGCAACCAGATCGCCAAGACCACCCCGACCCAGGCCACCGTCCCGACCGGCTCCGGCCTGCTGAGCCTGGACGAGGACGGCACGGCCTGCTCCTCCGACTACTACCTGCGCCTGACCGGCGACGGCGGCCGGATGCTCAAGGGCCAGATCGCGCTCACCGCCACCCGCCCGACCCCGCCGGTGGTCAGCGCCCCGCGGGTGGTCCGGACGGTCTCGCTGCGCGCGGTGGCGAACAACGACTACGTGACCGCCGAGAACGCCGGTGCCAGCCCGCTGATCGCCAACCGCACCGCCGTGGGCGGGTGGGAGCAGTTCGACGTGGTCGACGCGGGCGGCGGCAACATCGCGCTGCGCGCCAAGGCCAACGGCCGGTACGTCTGCGCGGACAACGCCGGCGCCAGCCCGCTGATCGCCAACCGCACCGCGTTCGGCCCGTGGGAGACCTTCAAGCCGGTCACCAACGCCAACGGGACGATCAGCCTGCTCGCGCAGGTCAACGGCAAGTACGTGACCGCCGAGAACGGCGGAGCCAGCCCGCTGGTCGCCAACCGCGCGAGCATCGGCGCCTGGGAGCAGTTCACCCAGACCACGGTCTGACCCCCACCAGCCGGACGGATCTCCACTGACTGCGCGGGCACGCGGGGGCGGCCGCCCGGTCCGGTGGCCGCACCCGGCCGGCGACGCCCCGGTGGCCGCGGGTGCTAGAAATCTCTCGTGGACGATCACCCGGAGCCCCCGACCCTGCGCGTCTTCGTGGCGCTGGCTCCGCCCGACGACGCCAAGGACGAGCTGGCCCGCGCCCTGCAGCCCGCCTACGCGTCGTATCCGCGGCTGCGGTGGAACCGGATCGAGGACTGGCACATCACCCTCGCGTTCCTCGGCGAACTGCCCGCCACGGCAGTGCCGTTGCTGCGCTCGGCGATCGCCGACGCGGCAGCCTCGCACCCCGCCCTGCAGCTCGGCCTGCGCGGGGGCGGCCACTTCGACGAGCGGCTGCTGTGGGCCGGGATCGACGGGGACCTGGACGGGCTGCGCGGGCTCGCCGCAGACGTCCGGGACCTGGTCAGGTCCTGCGGGATCGGGTTCCGGGACCGCCCGCTGCACCCGCACCTGACCCTGGCGCGCGCCCGCCGCGACGATCCGACCAGCGTGCCGACGGCTGCCGCCGGGCTCGCCGACTTCGCCGGCCGGACGTGGTGGACCGAGCGCCTCCACCTGGTCGGCAGCAACATCGGCCGCGGGCCCGGGCCGATCCACTACCGCGACATCGAGGCGTGGCCGCTCGGCACCGCCGTCCGGGCCGCGGGCGGCGGCGCCGCCGCGAACCCGTAGCGGGGAGCGAACCCGGAGCCGGCGCCGGATCGGTAGCCGGACCCGTAGCCGGAGCCTGACGGGACGTCAGACGTCCCGCACGCCCGCGGCGTCGAGCAGCGTCGCGGCGGTGGAGACCGCCAGGCCGTCCAGCGGGTGCGCCTGGACGACGCCCCAGGCGCTGGACCCGTCGAAGGCGACGGTCAGTTGGCGGGCCAGCAGCGCGGGATCGGCCGCGCCGCCGCGGGTGGCCTCGCGGCGGAAGAAGGACGTCAGCGCGTCCTTGTGGTGACGGGCCACCAGGTGGGCCGGGTGGTCGGGCGCCTTGAGCTCGACCGCCGCCGCGACGTACGGGCAGCCGCGGAACTGCGGGTCGGCGGCGAGTCCCTCCAGGCTGCGGAAGACGTGCAGGATGCGCTCGCGGGCCGACCGCCCGTCGTCGGCCGCCGGGAGCAGCGCGGCGGCGTGGCCGGGGGCCCGGCGCTCCAGGCTCGCCGCGACCAGCTCGTCCTTGCTGTCGAACAGCTGGTACATCGAGCGCTTGGAGACGCCGGCCGCCCGGCACAGCGCCTCGACGCCCACGTGGACGCCCTCCCGGTAGAACAGCTCCACCGCCGCGTCCAGCAGGCGGTCGCGGGTCGAGGCGGCGGGGGCGGCGGCCGGATTCGTCATGTGCACAGCGTACGCCGCGGGCGGCCCGTTGAAAACCGAACGGTTTCCCGGTCTCGCGTGCGGCGGCATGACGCCTTGCGGTCGGAAACCGATCGGTTTTACAGTGGTCGGGCGCAGCGAGAAACCGATCGGTTTCCGCGTGGAGCGAATGGGAGACGGCCATGACACGGATCGACAACGCGGTGGCGCTGGTCACCGGCGGCAGCCGCGGTATCGGCAAGGCGCTGGTGCAGGAGCTGTACGCCCGCGGCGCGGCGAAGGTCTACGCCACGGCGCGCGACCCGCGCACCGTCACCCACCCCGACGCGGTGCCGCTCGCGCTCGAGGTCACCGATCCCGACTCCGTCGCCGCCGTCGCCGCGCAGGCGAAGGACGTGACGATCCTGATCAACAACGCCGGGTCCTCCTCCGGCGCCGACTTCCTGGACTCGCCCGTCGAGGACGTCCGCCGGGACTTCGAGACCAACTTCTACGGGCCGCTGTACGTCACCCGCGCCCTGGTGCCCGTCATCGAGGGCAACGGCGGCGGACACCTCCTCAACGTCCACTCGGTGCTCTCCTGGCTCGGCACCGCCGACTCCTACAGCGCCTCCAAGGCCGCGATCTGGTCCCAGACCAACTCGCTGCGCCTGCGGCTGCAGCCCCGCGGCATCGGCGTCACCGGCCTGCACGTCGCCTACGTGGACACCGACCTGACCGCCGCGATCGACGCCCCCAAGTCCAGCCCGGAGGCCGTGGCGGCGCTGGCGCTGGACGGGATCGAGGCCGACGCGTACGAGGTGCTGGCCGACGACGTCACCCGGCAGGTCAAGTCCGCCCTGTCGCAGGACCTCGCCGTGCTCTACCCGCACCTGGCGCGGTAGCGGCCCCCGTTCGGGCGGCGACGGTTCGGGTCCGGAGCGACCCGGCGCGGCAACCGCTGCGCGGGCGGATGCGCAGGCACCCTGGTGTCACCGGCGGCGAACTGACGACCCGTCACCCTCGGCCGCCCCGCCGGGAGAAGGGCGTACCGCACCATGACCACCATCGATCGCCGCCGCTTCCTCACCACCCTCGGCGCCGCCGCCACCGCGGTCGCCGTCGGCGGCAGCCCCGCCGCCGCACTCACCACCTTCCCGGCCCGGCCGCGCAGCCGCCGGGCCATGCCGCCCGACTGGCAGGCCCTGCGGCAGCGGCTCGGCTCCCGGCTCGTCCTGCCGGACGACAGCGGGTACCCGACGGCGCGGCTCGGCTTCAACGAGCTGAACGACGGTCAGCTGCCGTCGGCGGTGGCCGAGTGCGCGTCCGCCGACGACGTGCGCGCCTGCCTGGACGTGGCCCGCGGCCACGGCATCCCGATCGCGGCGCGCAGCGGCGGCCACGGCTACCTCGGCTACAGCATCCCGAACCAGGGGCTGGTGATCGACCTGCGCCGGATGCGCGACATCCGGGTGCACCCCGACGGGACGGCGGAGGTCGGCGCGGGCGCCCGGCTGATCGAGGTGTACGCCGGCCTGGCCGCCGCGGGCCGCCTGCTGCCGGGCGGAAGCTGCCCGACCGTCGGCGTGGGCGGGCTGACGCTCGGCGGCGGCATCGGCGTACTGGCCCGCAAGTACGGGCTGACCTGCGACCGGGTGGCCGGCGCCGAGGTGGTGACCGCCGACTCCTGCCTGCTGACCGCCGCGCCCGACGCCGAGTCCGAGCTGTACTGGGCGCTGCGCGGCGGCGGTGGCGGCAACTTCGGCGTGGTCAGCCGGTTCCGCTTCGCCACCGCGCCCGCGCCCGGCCTGACCGTCTTCGTGCTGCGCTTCCCGGCCGGATCGGTGACCGAGGTGCTCGGGGCGTGGCAGGGCTGGGTGGCCGACGCACCCGAGGAGCTCTGGGCGAGCTGCCAGATCTCCGGTGGCACGCCGCCGAGTTGTCGGATCGTCGGCTGCTTCGTCGGCGACCCGGCCGGGGCGAACGCACTGATCGACCAGCTGGTGCAGGCCGCCGGGACGGCCCCGACCTCGCGCACCGTCGCCGCCAAGGACTACCTCGACGCGATGAAGTTCATGGCGGGCTGCGCCAACGACACCATCGCCCAGTGCCACCCCACCTGGGAGGGCGGCATCCTGACCCGGGCCGGGTTCGTCGCGGTCTCCCGGATGTACGGTCCCGGTCCGCTCGACCCGGCGGGCGTCACCGCGCTGATGGCCGGCCGCGACGGCGTCGACCTGCTGCTCGACTCACTGGGCGGCGTGATCAGCGACCTCGCCCCCGACGCCACCGCCTTCCCGCACCGCGACTCGCTCGCCAGCGCCCAGGTCTACGTCGGCGCCACCCCGTCCACCGAACAGCAGGCCCGCGCCACGGCGGACGCCATCCGCGACGGCCTCGCCGACCTCGGCGCACCCGGCGCCTACGTCAACTACATCGACGACACCCTCCCCGACTGGGGCCACGCCTACTACGGCGCCAACCTCCCCCGCCTGCAGGCGGCCGCCCGCCGCTACGACCCGGACGGCGTCTTCGCCTTCCCGCAGTCGGTGGTGGCGGCCTAGCGGTCTGCCCGAGAGGGAGGGCGAGGGGGAGGGGCGGGGTGCGTGGGAGGGGGGAGGGGGTGCGGGTGACGGGTCGTGGGCTCGGGGGAGACTGGCCTGCGACCCGCGTACCCGAGTGAAGGAGCAACCCGTGGCCGAGCCCTTGATCGCCGCCGTCGGCGGACTGGAACCGGAGATCGACCCGTCGGCGTTCGTGGCGCCCGGGGCGGTGGTGGTCGGCGCGGTGACCGTCGGAGCCGGAGCCAGCATCTGGTACGGGGCGGTGCTGCGGGCCGACGCCGAGCGGATCACCGTCGGCGCGCAGACCAACATCCAGGACAACTGCACGGTGCACGCCGACCCGTCGTTCCCCGCGGTGCTCGGCGCGCGCATCTCGGTGGGCCACAACGCCGTCCTGCACGGCTGCGTCATCGAGGACGACGTCCTGGTCGGGATGAGCGCCACCGTGCTCAACGGGGCCAGGATCGGCGCCGGTTCGCTGGTGGCGGCCGGCGCGGTGGTGCCGCAGGGCATGGTCGTCCCGCCCGGTTCGCTGGTGGCCGGGGTGCCGGCCAAGGTCAAGCGGGAGCTGACCGAGGAGGAGCGCGCCGGGATCAAGGCCAACGGCGAGGGCTACCAGCTGCTCGCGGCGGCCCACGCGGCCGACGTCCGGTAGGGCGAGGCGTGCTGGCGGTGGCGCGAGGCGTGCTGACGGTAGGGCGAGGCGTGCTGGCGGTGGGCGCGAGGCATTCTGACGCCGTGTCGGGCGGCCGGTGGAATTTAATCGGTTGGACGGGCGGGGGAGGGGCGGTAGTGTCTGCGGAGCCGTGAACGAACCGTAGGAGGTGGGACCCATGTACGCAGGACGCAGGTGGGTGCTCCTTCTCCTCCCCACGGTGGCCGACTGACCAAGGTGTCGTCGGGAGCGCCCCTCCAGCAGGGAACTCCCGAAAGGTGACACCGATGGATACTTCACACTTCACCTCCCCCGCCACCGCACCCGCGGTCCATCAGGTCGTGCGCGTCGCCCCGACGCAGTGGCACGCCCTCGCGGACGGCCAGGTGGTCGGCCGTGGCGACAGCACGAGCCGTCCCGACGGGCGGATCTTCCTCAGCATCGACGCCTGGCACCGCCCGGTCTTCGACCGGCTCGCCGCCGCGATGGCGGCCGACCTGCCGGACACCCTCCACACCCTCGTGGACGCGGACGACACCGAACTCCGCTCCGGCTGGGAGCGCGCGGGATTCGTCCCCGGCCGCCGCGAGTGGGAGTACCTGGTGCCCACCGACCCGCAGCTCACCGGACTCGATTCGGTCGTCCCGCCCGGTGTGGCCATCCTGTCCGCCGGGCAGGCTGAGGAAGAACCGCTGCGGGCCCTCGACCGCACGATCCGCGAGGAGGTCGAGGCCACCGTCGGCTGGCACACCATGCCCGCCGAGGTACTGCCCTGGCCGGTCGGTGCGCCACTGCCGGTCGACCCGGCGAACTACACGGTGGCCACCGTCGGCGGTGCCTACGTCGGCCTGGCCCGGCTGGCCACCCGGACCCGGCAGGCGCGGATCGGCCTGATCGCCGTCCGCGCCGACCACCGGCGCCGAGGCATCGGCCGGGCCCTGCTGTCCCACGCAATGACCGCACTGCACCAGGCCGGCCGCCCCAGCGCCCGCGCCGAGGTGCACGAGGCCAATGCCGCCGCGTTGGCCCTCCTGGACGGCGCCGGGGCGACCCGCGTCGGCGGGAACCTGGAACTGGTCCGCGCCTGACACCCCGTCAGCACCACCGCACGACGACATCTCCCGAGAGAAGAGACGACTTGACCAAGACATCCACCGGCATCGACGTCGAGGGCACCGTCACCGAATGCCTGCGCAACGCCACCTTCCGGGTGGAGCTGGCGAACGGCCACGAAGTCCTCGCCCACATCAGCGGGAAGATCCGCAAGAACCGCATCAAGATCCTCCCGCAGGACCGGGTGCTCGTGGAACTCAGCCCCTACGACCTCACCCGCGGTCGGATCCGCTTCCGCTACCGCACCTGACGGTGGGTCAGGCCTCGCCGTCCCCCCGTCTCCCTGTCCCTCTGGCCCGACCGCGGGCCGGGGGGACGGGGGGCGGGGGCGGGGACGGGGGACGGCGAGGGTCTGACCGGTCAGAAGGTGCGCTCGGTGAACCAGGTGGACTGGCTGCCCGGGTTGGTCAGGTCCACCGTGGTGCCGGAGAGCCGGCCGTCGGTGCCGCGGTTCCCGGTGTAGCGGCCGACCGGGCCGTGCGACCAGTAGAGGGTGAAGTGGATGCTGTCCCCGTCCACCGCGCCGTCCTTCGGCGTCGCCACCGTGCTGCCGGAGGAGGCGGTGCCGAACAGGTTGCCGTTGCCGTCCTGGGTGATGTCCACCCGCACGGTCGCATTGGTCTGGAAGACGTCCCACACCCCACCGGCATAGAAGCCCGCCGCCCGCACGGACTGGGCCGCCCGCGGAACGACGGCACTCGCGGGAGCAGCGGCAACGCCCGCCCGGCAACGGCGAGCAGCGCCGCGAGCGCGGCGACGGTGGCGCGGGCAGGCGAGCGACGGTAAGCGAACACGGGTCCTCCGAGACAATCGCCGTCGTGATCGAGATCGCGTCCCCCTCGACCCGGGTCACCGACAAGAAGATGAAGCCGAGCCTCTACGCCGCCGCGGGCATCCCGCACTACTGGCGCGTCGAACTCGACCCCGCGCCCCGCCTCCACCTCGGCCACCTGGAGCGCGGAAACTACGTCGACCGCCTCATCCACGCCGGTGAGAGCACCGCCCTCACCGAACCGTTCCCGTTCGACCTCGACCCCGCCGTGCTGCGCCGGTAGCTGTCCGCACGTCGTGAGCCGCTCGCCTGGTGCTGTGACCGTGTAGGTTCGCCGGGTTGGCGGGCGGGCCGTCCGCCGATTGGATGTCGCGAGACGTTCAGCTCGGAGGGCCTCGATGGCGGAGCCGGTCAGGGTCCGGAGGTTCACGGGCCACGAGGGACAGCAGCTACATCGGATCGCGCGTCGGGGCGGCACGAGCACGGTGCGGAACGTTGCCTCAGATCAGTGCATCCGTGGGTTCGAGTGAAACGCCAGGGCGCTGAGCCAGCCGGCGTGCTTCGGTCGTGACCTCTTCGTCGATCTCCGATGGGGCCCTGCCGCCCCCGTAGTCGAGCATGCCGTACTCGTCGTCGAGCGCGGCGAGCCGTTCTGCAAGGGGCAGTTCATGCCCAAAGCGCTGATGGATACGGAAAGCGAGCTCCCGAGGGGTCAGCTCGCCGGCGAGCATCTGGCCTGCGAGTGCCCGGGCGGCGGCTTCCTGGCCGGCGATGCTGTCAACCGGGTAGAAGGTGAGGCCCAGCTCGTCGAGCGCAGAGGGGAGAATCTCGGGCACGTCGTAGTCCGCTTCGGCGCGTGTGCACGCTGCCAGGGCCCGCAGGGCGGGACTGTCGAGTCCGGCAACGAGGGCATCGCACGCGGCGCTGACGACGTCGCTTGCTCGGACCTCACCGGTGCTCCAGAGAACGGCGTGGTCCTGCAGGTTTCTGGCTGCTGATTGGGTCGACCGCACTGACACATGATCCGTGCAAGAGGTGGCCCGGTCGAGCGGGTTTTCACAGCGAGGACGTCGGGATGGCGGGCGTTGGCGTTGCGCCGGCGCAGGTAGGAGTGCAGCGCAGCGCGAGGAGCGCGCCCGCATCCGCAGCGCGAAGGGCCTGCGCTGGGGCGGACGGCCGCAGCACGTGAGAGCCGCGGACGTTCAGTCCCTCAGGTGAGCGGCGTGCCCGCGGGCGTGGATGATGCGATCCGGCGGCCGGCGGAACCTCTCCTGGCGTGCGACGCCGCCGACCACCAGCGCGGTCCCGGTGTCCGCGAAGACGTAGTCGTACGTGAGGCCGCCATCCGACCACCACTCCCGCCGCTTCACCGGCCGGACCAGGAGTTGAGCCCTCCGGGCCGGCTCGACATACTCCCCGAATGACCAACACTGGGACCGAGGCCGCACAGCAGGGGTGGGACGGACCCTGGTACCGCGTCCGAACGGATCGGTTCGAGGCGTCGTTCCTGCCCAGCGCCGGCGAGCCTCTGGACGGCATCTGCAACGTCGACGTCGAGGTCCGGCTGACAGCGGACGGCTCACGCTGGAGCGCGACCGTGTTCACCCTTGCCGAGGTCGAACGCCTCATGGAGAGGTGGTCCCGCACCGGGGAGGCACTGGGCGGCCGCTACTTCTGGTGCTCCGATGGCCTCATCGTTCGGGATCCCGGCATCGACAGCATGACCCAGGTGCTGGTCGGCTTCCTCGACGACGGCGACTTCACACAGGTTCTCCAGCGGCTTGATGACGAATGACCGTCCGACCCTCATTCTGAAACGATCAGTCAGTCCGCGTCCGCCGTGAGGCCGACCAGGGCGGCGAAGTCGTCGGGGGAGAGGATGCGGATGCCGAGCTCCTCGGCCTTGGCGCGCTTGGAGCCGGCCTTCTCACCCGCGACCAGGAGCGTGGTGCGCTTGGAGACGGAGGAGGAGGCCTTGCCGCCGGCGCTCTCGATGAGCTCGTTCACCTCGTTGCGGGAGAGGGCGGCCAGCGGGCCGGTCATGCTGCCGGTGACGACGACCGACTCGCCCGCCAGCGGGCCGGTCGCCGCCGCGGCTTCGGCGGGGCCGGCGGCGGGGGCCTCGGGGGCGGTGACGGCGATGCCCACGCGTTGAGCGGCGAGGCGGTCCAACAGGTCGCTCAGCTCGGCGAGTTCGGCGACGACGACGCGGGCCTTCTCGGCACCGATGCCGTCCACCTCGGCGAGGGTGTCGGCGTCCGCGGCGCGGATCGCCGCCATCGAGCCGAAGTGCGCGGCGATGCGGCGCGACATGGTGCGGCCGGTGCCGCGGACGCCGAGGGCGCAGAAGACCCGGCCCAGCGGCTGGTTGCGGGCGGTCTCGATGGCGGCGAGCAGGTTGTCGGCGCTGGTGTCGCCCATCCGCTCCAGGGTGAGGAGTTGATCGCGGGTCAGGGTGAAGAGGTCGGCCAGGTCGCGGACCAGTCCGGCCTCGACGAGCTGCACGGCGCGGGTCCCGCCGAGGCCCTCGATGTCGAGCTGGTCGCGGCCCGCCGCGTAGATCACCGAGGCGACGGCCTGGCAGTTGCGGCCGCGCGCGCAGCGCCAGCGCTGCTCGCCGGTGTCGATCGCGTCGCCGCAGCGCGGGCACGACTCCGGGAAGACGATGGGGAGTTCCGCGCCGGTGCGCTGGTCGACCAGCGGCGCTTCGACGCGCGGGATGACGTCGCCCGCCCGGTGGACGAAGACCTGGTCGCCGAGCATCAGGCCGCGCCGTTCGATGTCCGCCGGGTTGTGGAGCGTGGCGTAGGTGACGGTGACGCCGTCGATGACGACCGGTTCGAGGACGGCGCGCGGGGCGATGATCCCGGTCCGGCCGACGTTCCACTCGATCGCCAGCAGGCGGGTGACCTTGTGCTCGGCGGCGAGCTTGCGGGCCACCGCCCAGCGCGGCGCCCGCGATCCGGAGCCGGAGTCCCGCTGGTCGGCGGCGGCGTCGGCCTTCACCACCACGCCGTCGATCCCGAACGGGAGCGCCGCGCGCAGCGCCGCGATCTCCTCGACCCGCTGCTGCACCTCCTCGACGGTGGCGCAGCGCAGCGGCCGGGCGTCGGTGCCGGCGGCGGTGTTCGCGCCGAGCACCGCGAGGCGGTCGAGCAGCTCGCTGTGGGCGAGGGCGTCGTCCGCGCCGACGGCGCCGTAGGCGAAGAAGGTCAGCTCGATGCGGTACGGGCGGTCCTTGGCGCGCAGGGTGCCGGCCGCGCCGCTGCGGGGGTGGGCGAACGGCGGCGCCTCGTGGGCGATGCGGATCCGGTTGGCCTCCTCGAACTGCTCGTGGGTGAGCAGGACTTCACCGCGCAGTTCGACGTCGACCGGCTCGGTGAGCACGCTCGGCAGGCCGAGGACGGCTTCTGCGGCGTGGGTGATGTCCTCGCCGGCCAAGCCGTCGCCGCGGGTGAGCAGTTGCTGGAGCCGCCCGGCCCGGTAGCGGGCGGCGACGGCGAGGCCGTCGAGCTTGGGCTCGACGCACCAGCCGTCGACCGGCCGGCCGAGCCGCCGGGCCAGGCCGTCCGCCCAGTCGGCGAGCTCCTCGCCGGAGAAGACGTTGTCCAACGACAGCATCGGCACGCTGTGCGGCACGTCGCCGGTGACGGCGCCGCCCGCGACCTTCCCGGTCGGCGACTGGGGCAGCACCTCGTCCGGGTGCGCCTCCTCGTACGCGGCGATCGCCCGGACCAGCGCGTCGTACTCGTCGTCGCCGAGCGGCGTCGTGCCGTCGCCGTAGTAGGTGGCGGCGGCCCGGACGGCGTCGGCAACGGCAGCGGCGTAGTCGCCGGGGGAGAGCAGCGCGTCGTTGATCATGTGCATCATCATGGCGAACCGCACTGACACTCGACCGGGCGGCTCGCGGGTGCGGCCGCGGCGGGTGTGAGCGCGAGCCGCCGGCGGGCGTGCCCCGGGGCCGGTGCCCGGTTGGTGGGCACCGGGGGTCAGGGTGCCGCGCCGAGGTGGAGTGCGGTCTCGGCCAGGTCGTCGCCCCAGCCGCGGGCGCCGGCCGGCAGGCGGGAGCGCAGGCCGCGCAGCTCGTGCCGGACGAGTGCGGGGAGGGTCCCGCCGTCGGTCGCCAGCAGCGGGGAGAGCACGGCCAGCGCGGTGCGGGGGTCGCCCGCGCACAGGTGGCAGTCGGCGATCCGGACGGTCAACATCGCCCGGGTGGAGGGGAGTCGACCGCCTCCCAGCAGGTCCAGCGCGGACTCGGCGGCGGCCAGGGCGAGCCGGGCGAAGCGGGTCTCGCCGGAGCGCGCCGCGACGTCGCGCAGGGCCGCCGCCGCGCCGGACTCGACGCGCAGCCGGAGCGAGGCCGGGGTCAGCCAGGGGACGTCCGAGTCGATGCCGGTGTCGGCCGCGTCGAGGTGGTCGAGGTGCATGCGGGCCCGGCCGACGTGCCGTACGGTCGCGCGGACGTCGCCCGCGAGGGCGTCGGCCCGGGCCTCGCCGAGCTGCGACAGCGTGCCCGACCAGTGCCGGCCCGGGGCGGCGCGGCGCATCTCGCGCGCGTAGTCGGCGGACGCGGCCGGGTCGCCGTCCAGCAGCCCGAGCACCGCCATGTCGCTGAGCGCGGCCACCTGCGTGATGGCGTCGTCGGCCAACTCGGCCCAGCCCAGCGCCCGGTCGAAGCAGGCCATCGCGGTCGCCGCCCGCCCGCCGTGCAGGCGCAGCGCGCCCGCCGCGTGGGCGTACTCCGCGGCCAGGCGGGCCAGCACGCGGCGCTGCCGCCCGGGCGCCCGCGCCAGCCGGGCCACGATCGCCCGCAACGTTCCCTCGACGACCGCTCCCGGTGACGGACCGTCGGGCGACGTGACCTCCGCCGAAGCGTTCTGCCGGGCGGCGGCCCGCAGTTGGGCCGCCAGCACCGCCGCCAGGGCGTGCACCGTCTCGGTGTCCAGGGGTCCGCGCGGCTCGCCGCAGAAGACCGCGTGCAAGGCCACCGCCGTTGCGGGGGTGGGCAGTTCGCAGCCGGACGCGCCGTGCAGCGGGCAGAGCAGGTCGTACTCGGGCAGCCGTGACGGGCCGTCGTCCGCCGCCGGGGCGGGCAGTGCCGCGGCGAATCCGGCCGGGCCGGGCTCGGGGGACCGCGCCAGCGGCGGACGCAGCAGCTGCGCGGGCACGGCCGGCCCGCCGTCCGAGCGCTCGGCGCGTCCGCAGGAGCGCTCCAACTCTCCGCCGGTCTCCAGCAGTTCGTCGAGCCGTCGGGAGAGCCGGGGGGTGGCCCGGCGGGTTCCGTGCTCCAGTCGGCTGACCGCAGTGTGGTCGTAGCCGACGGCGGTGGCGAGCTGCGCCTGGGTCCAGCCGGCCCGCCGCCGCCAGTGCCGCAGCAGTGCCCCGAACTCCTGCCAACTCCCGCTGCCCGCCATCGTGTGGTCGCCCGGCCCGCCCGGCCGTATCGAGACCGTACCGAACGCGGGCTCACCCGTACATGGTGTGGTCTGTACCAATTCTTTGCCGACGGCGGGCGCAGCGCTTTGCCAACTCCATTCCTGATCGCGGAACTTGACGGAACGTGTCAGCCGACCCGGGCACCCGTTCGGAGCGTTGACCAGGCCATGGCGAGGGTGTGAGGGTTCCGGGCACCCCCACACCCCCGAGGAGCTCTGATGAAACGCAGACTGCTGACCGCGGGCACCACCCTGGCCGTGCTGGCCGGCCTGCTCGGCGGCACCGCGGCCCAGGCGTACGCCGCGCCCGCCCCCGTAACCCCCACCCCGCCCAACCCGCTGGCCGCGGCCGTCTCCGCTGCCGACCTGGCCGCCGCGGCCGGACTCGACGCACTGGCCAAGGGGCCCGACGAGAGCTACGAGCGACGCACCGTCACCCCGTGGCTCGGCGGCCTCTACTCGGTGTCCTACGAGCGCAGTTACCGCGGCCTGCCGGTGGTCGGCGGCGACGCCGTGGTGCTCGCCGACGGCCAGGGCAAGGTCCGCGCCGTGCAGTCCGCCGCGTCCGGTCCGGTCGGCGTCCCCACCACGCCCACCGTGACCGCGGCGGCGGCCGAACGCACCGCCCGCAGCAGGCTGGCCACCGTGGACGGCGCCGACCCGGCCCGCCTGGTGGTCCGGGTCAAGGACGGTGCGGCCAAGCTGAGTTGGGAGTCCGTCCTGACCGGCCGGACCGACCGTGCCCCCAGCCACCTGCACGTCTTCGTCGACGCCACCACCGGCGAGGTCGCCGACAGCTACGACGACGTCCGGGCCGGCACCGCCAACAGCAGGTGGAACGGGCCGGCCCCGGTCACCATCTCCACCACCGGGTCCGGGAGTTCGTACTCCCTGCGGGACCCGAACCGCCCCGGTCTGAGCTGCGCCGACTACTCGACCGGCCAGGTGTTCAGCAAGTCCACCGACTCCTGGGGCACCGGCAACCCCACCGCCAAGGAGACCGGCTGCGCCGACGTGATGTTCGCGGCGCAGAAGGAGTGGGACATGCTCCGCGACTGGCTGGGCCGCAACGGCCAAAACGGCAACGGCGGCAGCTGGCCGGTCAAGGTCGGCCTGAGCGATGTCAACGCGTACTGGGACGGCTCGTCGGTCTCGATCGGCCACAACAACGCCAACGAGTGGATCGCCTCGATCGACGTGGTCGGCCACGAGTTCGGCCACGGCATCGACCAGTACACCCCGGGCGGCGCCAACAACGAGGCGGGCCTGGGCGAGGGCACCGGGGACATCATGGGCGCGCTCACCGAGGCGTACGCCAACGAGCCCGCGCCGTACGACAGTCCGGACTACACCGTCGGCGAGATGATCAACCTGGTCGGGTCGGGCCCGATCCGGATCATGTACAACCCCTCGCAGATCAGCGGCAACCCGAACTGCTACTCCTCCTCCATTCCCAACACCGAGGAGCACGCGGCGGCCGGCCCGCTCAACCACTGGTTCTACCTGCTCGCCGAGGGCTCCAACCCGGGCGGCGGCAAGCCCACCAGCCCGACCTGCAACAGCAGCAGCGTCACCGGCCTCGGCATCCGCGACGCCGGCCGGGTCTTCTACGGCGGCATGCTGCTCAAGACCAGCGGCATGACGTACAAGAAGTACCGCACCGCCACCCTGACCGCGGCCAAGAACCTCGACCCGAGCTGCACCTTCTTCACCCGGGCCAAGGCCGCCTGGGACGCCGTCAGCGTCCCCGCCCAGAGCGGCGACCCGACCTGCACCCCGTCCGGCAGCAACGACTACTCGCTGGCGCTGAGCCCGTCCGCCGGCACCGTCCAGCCGGGCGCCTCCACCACCGCGACGGTCGGCACCGCCGTCACCTCCGGCACCGCGCAGGCCATCTCACTGACCGTCAGCGGCGCCCCGACCGGCACCACCGCGCAGGTCAGCCCGTCGAGCGTGCAGGCCGGCGGCTCCGCCAGCCTGACCGTCGCCGTCGGCGCGGCCACCCCCGCCGGCACCTACACGCTGACCGTCACCGGCACCGGATCGGCCACCCACACCGCCCAGTACCAGCTCACCGTGAGCGGCGGCGGCAACCCCGGCGGCCCGGCGCCCGACATCGACGTCGCCAAGGTCCAGGCCCACCTGACCCAGCTCAACACCGTCGCCAGCCAGAACGGCGGCACCCGCCGGGCCGGCAGCGCCGGGTACACCCAGTCGGTGGCGTACGTGAAGGGCAAGCTCCAGGCGGCCGGCTACACCGTGACCGAGCAGACCTGCACCAGCTGCACCTACGCCTCCAGCAACCTGATCGCCGACTGGCCCGGCGGACCGTCCGACCAGGTCACCATGTTCGGCGCGCACCTCGACAGCGTCGCCGCCGGACCGGGCATCAACGACAACGGCTCCGGCTCGGCCACCCTGCTGGAGAACGCCCTGGTGCTCGCCCAGCAGAACCCGACCATGAGCCGGCACGTCCGCTTCGCCTGGTGGACCGGCGAGGAACAGGGCCTGCAGGGCTCGCAGTTCTACGTCGGCCAGCTCGGCTCCGCCCAGCGCAGCGCGATCAAGGGCTACTACAACTTCGACATGGTCGGCTCGCCGAACGCCGGCTACTTCATCAACAACCTCACCTCCACCGCCGCCGCGCCGCTGAAGGCGTACTGGGACTCGCTCAACCTGCAACCCGAGGAGAACGTCGAGGGCCAGGGCCGCTCCGACGACTACTCCTTCCAGCAGGCCGGCATCCCCACCTCCGGCTACGCCGCGGGCGCCGACGCCACCAAGACGTCCGCGCAGGCGACCAAGTGGGGCGGCACCGCGAACCGCGCCTACGACTCCTGCTACCACCAGTCCTGCGACACCAGCGCCAACATCAACGCCACCGCCCTGAACCGCAGCGCGGACGGCGTGGCCAGCGCGATCTGGACCACCTCGGTCACCACGACCACGCCCGGCAACGACTTCAGCCTCGTGCTGAACCCCGCCACCGGCACCGTCCAGGCCGGCTCCACCACCACCGCGACGGTCGGCACCGCCACCACCAGCGGCAGCGCCCAGTCCGTCACCCTCACCACGACCGGCGCCCCCACCGGCGCCACCGTCACGGTCTCCCCGTCCACCGTCACCAGCGGCGCCACCGCCACCCTGACCATCGCCACCGGCAGCACCACCCCGGCCGGCACCTACACCATCACCGTCACCGGCGCCGGAAGCAGCGCCACCCACACCACCGGCTACACCCTGGTGGTCAACGGCGGAGGCGGCGGCACCACCACCTGGGCCGCCGGCGTCACCTACAAGGCCGGCGACCTCGTCACCTACAACGGCGTCACCTACCGCTGCATCCAGGGCCACACCGCCCAGACCGGCTGGGAGCCGCCCATCGTCCCCGCCCTCTGGCAACAGATCTGACCCACCCGCACGGAACGTGCCGCGGCCCGGTATGGGGACGGACCGCGGCACACCGGCATGCCCGGGAGTTCTCAGTCCGGTCGGCCAACGGGGGTGCTACTGCGGCGGCTTACGGCCCGTCAGTGCCCAGCGGACGTCGACGAAGCCGCGCTGCTGCTCGGCCAGGCGACCGCCCTTCACCTGCTGGAAGGTGACCCAGGTGTTGACCAGGCGCGGGGACTCGGCGCTCGGCAGCATGTCGGTGAGGCCCCAGGTGAGCGGGGGCGTGACGCCGCCGACGTCCATGGTGTCCTCGCCGTCCAGCTGGTCGCGCAGGGTCTTCGCGGTGACTGGCTTCCCGGCCGAGCGCAGCCTCAACTCGGCCTGGAAGAACACCTGGTAGGCCACCCAGGTGGTCTGCACGGCGAGGTCGGACGGCTGGATGCCGGCATCGGACGCCGCCTGGTCCTTCACGGTGGTGCGCAGGTCGTCCCAGGCCGCGGCGGACTCCGGCGGGTACCAGCCGGTGACGTACGCGTCGGCCAGCGGACCGCTCGCGCCGCCCGTCGCGTCGACCACCGACTGCTCCACGGAGCCGGCGATCGAGGCCAGCCGGGTGCGCTTGGGGTTCAGCGCCCGGTAGGCGGTGAGCAGCGGCTTGGTCTGGTCGGGGCCGAGCGCGGCGATCACGCAGTTCCCGGTGGCGTCGTCGCCGAGCGCACGCTTGGAGAGCGCCGCGAAGTCCGCCTTGTTCTCGGGTGCCTTGACGTCGACGGCGGTGATGCCGGCGGGCTTCAGCGCGGCCGAGAGGTAGCGCGCCATGGTGTCCCCGGCGGGGGTGTCGGGGCGGATCAGCGCCACCGACTTGCACCCGGCCTCCACCAGCTGCCGTCCGCTGCCGGCCACCAGCGCCGGGGTCCCGCCCGCCACCGGGTACGACAGCGGGCTGCTGAACTCCGGCCCCGACAGCCCGTACCCGCCCAGGTACGGGATCCCCGCGCTCTCCAGCACCGGCATGAACGCGTCCGCGTGCTGGCTGTACGAGCCGATCACCGCGACCACGTGCGCGTCCACCGCCTGCCGGGCGCAAGCCGTCGCCCCGTCCGCCGAGTTGTGGTCGTTGCAGGTGAGGACCTTGAGCTTGTGCCCGGCGAGGGTGTCCTTGGCGTTGGTCTCCCGCGCGATCGCCGCCGCGAGCGCCGTCACCCCAGGCCGGTCCGTCCCCCCGGTCCCCGACGGACTCCACGTCATCACCGTGTACCCGTCCCCATCCGCCCCGGCAGCGGCCCCGCCGCACCCGGCCACCGCCAGCAGCACCAGCACGCCCGCCGCGGCCGACACCGTCCGCCTGATCATCTCCGCGCCCTTCCCCGACCCGACCAATGTTGTCTAGCCAAGTTGTCCAGGCGAACGCACAGGCAGCCACCGGAAGAACAGCGGAAGTCCTACGTCGGAACAGCGTCACCCGACCCCAGTTCCGGCCGGGCAGCGGCAGGGGCCCACGGAGCCGACGCGCGGATTCAGATTATCCGTCAGTTACCGTCTGTGTCAGTGGAGTTGGTGGAGGGCGCCGGGGGAACACGGCACTTTCTGCGGTGTGGCGGCGGGCCCGACCTGCTAGCGTGCCGACAGTTGGCTGCCGGAGTCCAGAGACTCTCAGTTGGCAGTCCTGTCACGCTAGTTGTGCTCGTCCTGCGATGGCGCGGCCTGCACCTTCCGCCGCGATCCAGCCCGGGACCGACGAGAGGTGGGGGGCCACCATGACCGTGGACGGCGAACTGAGGAGATTGCCGGCCGGGCGACATCCGCACCGGCAGGCACTGGTCGAACTCTTCGCGGCACAGCTGCGCCGCGCACCCGACCGACCGGCCGTGTCGGGTCCCGACGGGACCACCAGTTATGCGGAACTCGGTGCCCTGGCCGAGCAGTTCGCCCGCGGACTGGGCAGGCTGGGAATCGCCCCGGGGGCGGTGGTCGGCCTGGTCGGCAGGCGAGGCACCGACGCCTGTGCGGCGATGCTCGGCAGCGTCCACGCCGGGGTTGCCTACCTGCCGTTGGACGCCCGGCTGCCCGCCGAGCGGCTGGCCCTGATGGTGGCCGACAGTGCGGCCGCGGCCGTGGTGGCGCTGCCCGGCGGCGGTCCGGTGCCGGCCGAACTGGGCGAGCGGGTCCGGGTGCTGGAGCTGTCCGAGGTGCTGGCGGCCGGTCTGGCGGCGGGCGATGCGCCGCTGCCGACACCGGATCCGGACCGCCCCGCCTACGTGATGTTCACCTCCGGCACCACCGGGCGACCCAAGGGCCTGGCGCTGCCGCAGCGCGGGGTGGCCCGGCTGACCGTCGACAACGGATTCCTCGCCTTCCGGCCCGAGGACCGGGTGCTGCACGCGGGGTCGCTCTCCTTCGACTTCTCGATCCTGGAGATCTGGGGAGCGCTGCTGAACGGCGCCTGCCTGGTCCCCGTGGACTCCGCCGTCCTGCTCTCGCCGCCCGCCCTGCAGGGGTTCCTGGCCCGGCACCGGATCACCGCGGCCTTCCTGACCACCGGGGTGTTCCACCAACTGGCGCAGGAACGGCCGCAGGTGTTCGCCGGGCTGCGGGTGGTGGCCACCGGCGGCGAGGCGCTGCAACCCGACGCGGTCCGCCGGGTACTCGAACTCGGCCGGCCGCAGCACCTGTTGAACGCCTACGGGCCGACCGAGGTGACCTGCATGGCGACCTGCCAGGAGCTCACCGAGCTGCCCGAGGACGCCACCTCGGTGCCGATCGGACACCCGATCGCCGACACCCGCTGCCACGTGCTCGGCCCGGACGACCGGCCGGTGCCGCCGGGCGAGGAGGGCGAACTCTGCGTCGCCGGCGGCGGACTGGCCGAGGGCTACCTCAACGCGCCCCGGGAGAGCGCCGAACGCTTCACCACACTGCCGCTCGGCCCCGGCGGCGCCCCCGAACGCGTCTACCGCACCGGCGACGTCGTCACCCGGGACGCCCACGGGCGGCTGGAGTTCCGCGGTCGGCGGGACGACCAGGTGAAGGTGCGCGGGTTCCGCATCGAGCCCGGCGAGATCCGGCTCGCGCTGGTCGCCCACCCGGGCGTGACCGACGCCGCGGTGCTGCCGCGCGAGGACGGGGTGAGCCGCTACCTGACCGCCTACGCCGCCACCGGCGGACGGCCGGGGCGGGTCCCCACCGGCCAGGAGCTGCTGGCCCACCTGCGCGAGCGGCTGCCGGCCTTCATGGTCCCGGCCACCGTCACGGTGCTGGACCGGCTGCCGCTGACCACCGCCGGGAAGCTGGACCGGGCCGCGCTGCCGCAGCCGTCGCCGGCCGGCCCGGCGGGTGGTCCGGCGGACGGCGACGCGCCGACCGACGGCTCCCCGGCCGCCGAGGTCGGCGCGGCCTGGGCCGAGCTGCTGCCGGCCGGGCAGGAGGAGGACTTCTTCGAGGCCGGCGGCAACTCGCTGCTCGCCGTGCAACTGGTGGCCCGGGTGCAGCAGCGCCTGGAGCTGGACGACGAGGCCAACTTCGAGCTGATCACCCACCTGCTCGAGCAGCCCACCCGGTCGGCCTTCACCACCGCCGTCGAACAGGCCCGGGCCGCCGGTCCCGGCACCGGCCCGGCCGACCGCTGGCGTCCGGACACCTCCTGGGAGGTCCCGGCGGCCGGCACCGCGCAGCCGCGGCCGAACTGGCGCGACCCGCGGCACGTGCTGCTCACCGGCGCCACCGGCTACCTGGGCGCCTGGCTGCTGCGCGAACTGCTGGCCCGCACCGACGCCCGGGTGCACACCCTGGTCCGGGCCCGCGACGTCGAGCACGCCCGGGAGCGGCTGGCCGGCGCCCAGCAGCGCTACGGCAGCCTGGCCGCGCTGCCCGCCGACCGGGTGCACCCGGTGCTCGGCGACCTGGCCCGCCCCCGGCTGGGCCTGGCCGACCGGGACTGGGGCGAGCTGGCGGCCACCGTGGACGTGGTCCACCACTGCGGCGCGGAGGTCAACTTCCTCTACCCGTACGAGAAGCTGCGGGCCGCCAACGTGCACGGCACCCAGGAGGTGCTGCGACTGGCGGCCGGCCGGTCGGTGCCGGTCCACTACGTCTCCACCCTGGCCGTGGTGCACGGCATGGGCGCGGCCGGGCTGAGGCGGGTGACCGAGCGGACCCCGCTGGATCACGTGGAACTGCTCGGCATGGGCTACCCGGAGAGCAAGTGGGTGGCCGAGGAGGTGGTGCGGGCCGCCGGACGGGCCGGGCTGCCCGTCGCGGTGCACCGCCCGCACGAGATATCCGGCGACACCGTGCACCACGTGTGGAACAGCGGGGCCGCGGTCTGCGAGCTGTTCCGGGTGATCGCCGAACTGGAGCTGGCGCCCGATCTGGACTTCGCCCTCAACCTGGTACCGGTCGACTTCGTCGCCGCCGCCATCGTCAGGCTGGCCCGGCAGGTGCCCGCCACCGGTCAGAGCTACCACCTGGGCAACTCGCGGGAGGCGCTGCTGGGCGAGGTGGTGGAGCGGCTCCGCGCGCACGGCCACCGGATCGCCACGGTGCCGTTCGAGGAGTGGACCGCGGCCGTCGCCGCGCACCTGACGGACCGTCCGGGCCACCCGTTCGCCCCGATCCTGCCCTCCTTCACCCGCACCGGGCCGGGCGGGTTCACCGCGATGGACCTGTTCCGGGCGAGCATCAGCCCCGAGCTGGACCGCTCCAACGCGCTCGCCGGGCTGGCCGGCAGCGGCATCGACTGCCCGCCGGCCGACGCCCGGTTGCTGGACGGGTACATCCGTTACTTCCACGCCAGCGGCTTCCTCACCGAGCCCGCGCTCACCGCCGGAGGCCTCGATGGCTGAGCTCCTGACCGCCGTTCCCGACCTGTCCGACCCGCGCGCCTTCCACCCGGCCGCGCCGTACGCCGCGCTGGCCGAACTGCGCCGCCGCGACGGACTCCACTTCCAGCCGCGCACCGGCGCCCCCGGCTTCTGGTCGGTCACCCGCTACCGCGACCTGGACGCGGTCTTCCGTGACGCCACCGGGTTCAGCGCCGAGTCCGGGATGACCCTGGACTCGGCGCTGGGCGAACGCGACCCGGCGGCGGGTCTGATGGTCGAGATCTCCGACCCGCCCGCGCACACCCGGCTGCGTCGGCTGCTCAGCGGCGGCCTGAACAAGTCCATCGCCCGGGCGATGACCGAGCAGCTGCGCGAGCTGGTCGCCCAGCGGGTCGGGCAGGCGGTCCGGGACGGCGAGTGCGAGATCGTCTCCACCGTCAGCGCGGTGGTGCCGGCCGCGGCCACCGGGCTGCTGCTCGGGCTTCCGGAGCGGGAGTGGGCCAAGCTCGCCGACCGGGCCGGCCGGGCGATCACCGGCTCGCTGTCCGCCGACGACCCGCGGGCCGGCGACCTGGCAGCCCGCCGCGCCGCCACCGCCACCGCCAACGGCCAGCTGCTGATGCACCTGGCCGGCCTGCTGGACCACGCCGAGCTGGCCCCGGACGGACTGATCCGCCGCCTGCTCGACGCCGAGGTGGACGGGGACCGGCTGAGCCGCGAGGAGGTGCTGGTGAACTGCCTCAACCTGGCGGTGGCCGGCAACGAGACCACCAAGAACGCGGTCACCGGCGGCCTGGTGGCCTTCGCCGAGCACCCCGACCAGTGGGACCTGCTGCGCCGGCGGCCGGAGTTGCTGGACAGCGCGGTGGAGGAGGTACTGCGCTGGGTGACCCCGACCCAGCACTTCGTGCGCACCGTGCTGGAGCCCCGGGTGGTCGGCGGCACCGCGCTGGAGCCTGGCGAGCTGATCTGCCTGTGGATCACCTCGGCCAACCGGGACGAGGAGGTGTTCGACCGTCCCCAGGACTTCCGGATCGACCGCAGCCCCAACCTGCACTACTCGTTCACCAGCGGCAAGCACTTCTGCCTGGGCGCCCCCCTGGCCCGGACGGAGATCCGGCTGGTCTTCGAAGCGCTGCTGGCCCGGGTGGCCCGGATCGAGCTGCTCGGCCCGCCGCAGCGCCGGGCCACCACGCTGATCAACTGCTACGTGAGCCAGCACCTGGTCCTGCACCAGGACTGACCGGCCGTGGCGTGCAAGCGCAGCGGGGCGTCGGGGCCTTCACCGATCCGGCGCACGGTGGTGGGGTCGTGGGCACCCGGGGTTCATCGCGCGGGGTAGGGGGCCGGGCGGACGTGTTCTTGTGGACCTGTCGATCGGGAGACCATTGTGACCAGTGATCAGCAGCCCAGCCGTCGGGTCGTGTTGCGGAGCGGGATCGCCACCGGGGCGGTCGCCGCGGTGGGGCTCGGTGGGGGAGAGGCGGTGGCGGAGGGGGTGCCGGCGGATCGGGTGGTCACGTTGACCGGTCATCTGCCCACGGGCGCAGCGGACTTCGTGTACTTGCCGGTGGAGGTGCCGAAGGGCGTGCGGGAGATCGCCGTCTCGTACAGCTACGACAAGCCGGCGGTGCCGGCGGGTACGCCGGGGAACTCGTGCGACATCGGGATCTTCGACGAACGGGGGACGGAACTCGGCGGGGAGGGGTTCCGCGGCTGGTCGGGCGGGTTCCGGACGGCGTTCAGCATCGCGCGGGACCAGGCGACGCCCGGGTACCTGCCCGGGCCGGTCAACGCCGGGACGTGGCACGTGGTGCTCGGCCCCTACCAGGTCGCGCCGCAGGGCCTGGACTACAGCGTGCAGGTCACCCTCCGGTTCGGCGCGCCGGGCCCGGCATTCACGCCGAGCTACCCGGCGGAGCGGGCCAAGGGCCGCGGCCGGGCCTGGTACCGCGGCGACTGCCACCTGCACACCGTGCACTCCGACGGCCGCCGCCTGCCGGAGGAGGTGGCCGCGGGCGCCCGGGCCGCCGGGCTGGACTTCATCGTGTCGACGGACCACAACACCAGCTCCTCGCACGGGGTGTGGGGCCCGCTGGCCGGACCCGACCTGCTGATCGTCACCGGTGAGGAGATCACCACCCGCAACGGACACTGGCTGGCGCTCGGCCTGGAGCCCGGGCAGTTCGTCGACTGGCGCTACCGCTCGCGGGACGACCAGTTCCCGCGCTTCGCCCGCCAGGTGCACCGCGCCGGCGGCCTGGTGGTGCCCGCGCACCCGTACTGCCCGTACGTGGCCTGCCAGTGGAAGTTCGGCTACGACGACGCCGACGCCGTCGAGGTGTGGAACGGCCCCTGGACGTACGACGACGAGTCGACCGTCGACACCTGGGACGGGCGGCTGGCGGTCGCGCTGCGCGAGAACCGCAGGTGGCTGCCGGCAATGGGCAACAGCGACGCGCACAGCGTGCCGCAGGTGATCGGCTCGCCGCACAACGTCGTGTACGCGGAGGACCTGACCCGGGACGCGGTGCTCGCCGGCCTGCGCGCCGGGCGCAGCTGGCTGGCCGAATCGTCCTCCGTGCAACTGGAGTTGACCGCGACCGGGCACGGGCGGCAGGTCGGGATCGGCGAGGAGCTGAGCGTCCCGGCGGATGCGCCGGTGGACGTGCGGCTGACGGTCTCCGGGGTGCCGGGCGGCACGGTGCGGCTGATCACCGACGAGGGCCAGATGCACCAGGAGTCGCTGCCCGCCGACGGCACCGGGACGGTGGTGTGGCGCACCACCGCCTCGCTCGCCGCGTACGTCCGGGCCGAGGTGCGCCACCCGAAGGCGGACGGCGCGCCGGGCAAGGGCAACGCGATGGGCCCAGACCTGCCGTGGGGCCCGATGGCCGCGCTCACCAACCCGATCGTCCTGCGGACGCGCTAACGGCAGCGGACGAGCCTACCGGCGGTTCCCGGAGCGCAACGGGAGCCGCCGGTCAGCGGCCTGACGGTCCGTCACCGGCGAAGAGGGTGTCCAGGGCGCGGTCGACCCGGTCGCGTACGGTCTCGCTGCCGGGCGGGACCAGGCGCAGGGTCCGGTGCAGCCACGGTGCGAGGGCGGCGGCGGGGGCCTGGAGGAAGGCGTCGCCGCCGGGGGAGCAGAGCATCAGGGTGACCACACGGCGGCCGGCCGAGGTGGTGGGCCAGATCCGGACGTCGCCGAAGCCGGTCGGCCGGAGCAGGCCCTGGACCAGGAGGTCGCGGGCGAAGAACCAGCCGACCGGCTGGGCCGAGTCGACGTGGAAGGAGACGTGCAGGGCGTAGGGGTCGTCGGCGGAGTAGACCAGCCGGGCCGGGAGGGGGAAGAACTCCTCGGGGGACAGCAGCAGTTCCATCACCAGGTCGAGGCGCAGCTCGGCGGGGCTCTCCATCGCGGTGTCTCTCCACTCGGTCCGCCGCGGCGGTTCCGGGCGGCTCTGCGCAGGAGGGTAGGGCCGCCCGGAGTGCGCGGCGGCGCCGTTGACCACCGATGCCACCAACGCTGTCGCCACGGACAGCCGGGCACCGCCCCGGCCTGTCGGGCCGGACAAACGCGTCCCCCGACCGCCGGACACGGCGTCAACCGGACCGGCACCGCTCACTCGTGGAACGTCCGTACGGCGCAGGCGGGCGCGGGCGCGATCACGGCGCGGAGCCGACGGGCGGGCAGGTCGGCGCGGTCACGTCCACCCGGTACGTGCTGCCTAGGCTCGCCGCATGGGCACCCCACGGACCGCACCGCACCCCGACCGGCCAGTGGACGAGGCACCGCGGTCTGACTCGGCCGGGCGGCTGGCCGCGCACCTGCTGGCGCGCCTCGCGTCGCTGACCGAGGAAACGGTCCGGCGGATCCGCGAGAGCATGAGCGTGTACCGCTCCGCCGGGCCGCTGCCCGCCGGGGACCTCGCCGAGTCGGTGCGCAGCAACATCGAGTTCACGCTGCGCCGGCTGGCCCGCGAGGACGCGCCGTGCCTGGACGCGCCGCGCCGCACCGGCCGGCTGCGCGCCGAGCAGGGCGTGCCGCTGGCGACCGTGCAGTCGGCGTTCCGGGTCGGCTTCGCCCACCTGTGGGAGACCATGGCCGCCGAGGCGCTGCGCCACGGGCTGGCCTCCGACGCGGAGTTGGTGCAGATGGCCACCGACGTCTGGCGGTTCAACGAGGAGTCGACCACCGCCATGATGAACTCCTTCACCGCGACCGCGGCGCAGCTGATGGTCCGCCGCGACCAGGAGCGCTCCGCCCTGGTGGACGTGGTGCTGCGCGGCGGCATGGGCAACCCCGGCTCGGTGCTGGAGGCCGCCGACATGCTCACCCTCCCGTACGACGGCACCTTCGCGGTGGTGGTCGCCCACGCGCCGGGTCTCGCCCGGCAGGCGCTGCCGGACATCGAACCCACGCTGCGGGAGCAGGACATGGGCTCGGCCTGGCGGCTGACCCCGGACGCGCACATCGGCATCGTCTCGATGCGGGCCGCCGGGGCGATCGACCTGCTGGTGGACACGCTGCGCCGGCAGACCGTCCGCCGGGCCGGGGTCAGCCCCTGCTACACCCGGCTGGACCAGACGCCGCAGGCGCTGCACCTGGCCCAGGTGGCGCTCGCGAGTTCGGCCCGGCCGGAGGAGACGGTGACCCTGTTCGACGCCAATCCGCTGCCGATGCTGGTGGCGAGCGCGCCGTCCACCGCGTCCCGGATCGGCAACCAGGTGCTCGGCCCGCTGCTGGACCTGCCCGCCAACCAGCGGGACCAGCTGCTCACCACCATGTCGACCTTCTTCACGGTGGACGGCTCCGCCGACAAGGCCGCCAAGCTGCTGTTCTGCCACCCGAACACGATCCGCTACCGGCTGCGCCGGATCGAGCAGCTCTCCGGCCGCTCGTTCGAACGCCGGCTGGACTCCGCGGAGTTGTACATCGCATTGCAGGCCGTCCTGCACCTGCCGGACGTGGTGCGCGACCCGCTGGAGTGACGCCGCGTCAACTCCCGTGGTGGGAGGAGTCGTTCGAGAGCCTCCGCGGCGGCTTCGGCGCGTGGCTCGCCGCCGCGGGTGGCGTCGTAGGCGCGGGCCTCCTGGTCGTAGTCGATCACGTGTCCCCCCGGGTGTGCGGCTGCCTCGGGCGGAGCGTAGCGGGTGGGTCGGCCGGCCGGGGGCGGGGAGTGGGGAGTGGAGAGCGGCCTGTGGGTCAGCCGAAGTCGGGGATGGGGTGGTCGGGTTCGAGGGCGGCGGCGATCCGCTGGGTGATCACGTGGGCGTTGTGGGTGGCGGGGGCGTTCGGGCCGTTGGTGGTGGAGACCGCGATGGCCAGGTGGTCGCAGGGGAGGTAGGCCTGGGCGGCGGAGTAGCCGAAGAACAGCGGGTGTTGGGCGATCCAGTCGCCGAGGACGACGACGCCCATGCCGTAGTGGGTGGCCTCGCTGTTGTGCAGGCAGATGTCCGCCGGGCAGCGGTCGGTGGCGTGGCCGAGGCCGACCGTGCCCGGGTCGAGCAGTTGCCGGTAGCCGGCGGGGGAGAGTAGTTCGCCGGAGCCGATCCCGGAGGCGGACCGGGCCAGGTCGCAGATGTCGGTGGTCTGGACGGCGCCGGGGGCGGTGGTCCAGGACGGGTTCCAGAAGGTGGACTCCTCGTACGTGCCGCGTTCGGCGGTGAACGCGTGCAGGACGGGGGTGGGGATGTCCGGGGTGAAGCTGTTGCTGGTCTCGGTCAGGCCGAGCGGGCCCAGCACCTTCTGCTGGAGCAGCACCTCCAGCGGAGTGTGGGTGATCTTCTCCAGGGCGGCGCCGAGCAGGACGAAGTTGGCGTGCGAGTAGCTCCAGTTGGTGCCCGGGTCGTACAGCAGGTCCTGGCGCAGCGAGATGTCGAGCAGCTCGTCGGCCGTCCACTGGCGGAACGGGTTCGCGTAGACGGACGGTCCGAAGTTCGGGTCCTTGACGTAGTCGATCAGCCCGGTGGTGGAGTTGCCGAGCATCCGCAGGGTGAACCGGTCGCCCCAGCCGTGCGGGAGGTCGGGCAGCCAGCGGCCGACGGTGTCGTCGAGGTCGACCACCCCCTCGTCGGCCAGCCGCAGCAGTGCGGTGCCCATGTAGGCGATCGCGATGTTGCCGTTGCGGAAGTGCATGTCGGGCTCGGCCGGGACGGCGGTCATCGACTCGCCGAGGGCGGCGGTGGTGATCTCCTGGCCGTCGCGGGTGACCCGCAGGATCACGGACTTGAGGTCGAACTCCTCCTTGGCCTGCTCGGCGATCCGGCGGATCTCGGCGGCCGGACCGCTCCCGGGGACCGGGGAGCTGACGCAGTGTCGGCGGTGGGCGTGGGCGTCGTCGCCCGGCGCGCCGGTGGCGGTGCCGACCGGGGCGCCGACGGTGAGGAGGGCGACGACGGCGCAGAGGCGCAGCAGGGTGTTCGGCCGAGAGGGTCTCATGGCCGCAGTATCGGCCGGTCCCTGACGGTCCCTCAGACACGCCCGGGCGGCGCGCAGGGAAGGTCACCCGTCAGGCGGGGGGGTTGACGTGTTGCGGAAATTTCTTGCGTACGGTGTCCGGACTTCGCCCGATGAATGCGCTATCCGGCGGCGTCATGAAGTCTTTACAGGCCGGTCATGGCTCAGTAATCTCCCTGGAAGTTCTTGCAGCTTCTTGCGCAAACTCCCCCACCCACTTCTGCCGCGAGGCAGTCCCCACCGCCCGCGGCCTGACCGAGGGACACTCCCTTGACCAGAAGAGCTCGGCACCGGCGGCGCCCCATCGCCGCCGTCCTGACAGCCGTCACGGCGCTCACCGCCGGACTGCTGACGACCACTCAACTCGGCCTCTCCGCAGGCGCGGTGACCGCGACCACGGCGGCGAGCAGCAACACCGCCACCGTCTTCTACTACACCAAGACCCGCAACTGGTCGACGTACAACCTGCATTGGGCGCCCGATGGGGGCAGCTGGACGACCGTCCCCGGCACCGCGATGGAGCCCGCCTGCACGGACTGGGTGAAGAGGACCGTGGACCTCGGCACCGCCACCGGTCTGCAGGCGACCTTCAACAACGGCACGGGCACCTGGGACAACAACGGCGGGAAGAACTACGCCCTGGGCACCGGCACCGTGGTGGTCAAGGACGGTGTGGTCGCCCACAGCGATCCGTGCGGCACCGACAACGGCGGTACCGCGTCGCCGAGTCCGAGCCCGAGCGCGTCGACTGGTGCGGCCGGGACGACGGTCTACTACTACACCAGGACCCGCAACTGGTCGGCCTACGACCTGCACTACGCCCCCAACGGCGGGACGTGGACCACGGTGCCCGGCGTGGCGATGGCCGCGGCCTGCACGGACTGGGTGAAGAGGACCGTGGACCTCGGCACCGCCACCGGCCTGCAGGCGACCTTCAACAACGGCACGGGCACCTGGGACAACAACGGCGGAAAGAACTACGCGCTCGGCACCGGGACGGTGACGGTGAAGGACGGGGTGATCGACGCCACCGACCCCTGCGGCACCACCGCCAGCCCGAGCCCGAGCCCGTCCGCGTCCGCCAGCGTGAGCCCGAGCGCCAGCCCGAGCCCGTCCGCGTCGGCCAGCCCCAGCACCAGCCCTAGTCCGTCCGGGAACAGCGCCACGGTCTTCTACTCGACCGCCGTGGTGGGGTGGAGCATCGTCAACCTGCACTACGCGCCGGCCGGCGGGGCGTGGACGGCGGTGCCGGGCGTCGGCATGACGCTCGCCTGCCCGGGCTGGTACAAGCGGACCGTCCCGCTCGGCAGCGCCGCGACGATGGCCGCCACGTTCAACAACGGCAACGGCACCTGGGACAACAACAACGGCGCCAACTACGTCGTCCCGGCGGGCTTGAGCACCGTGCAGAACGGCAGGGTCACCGCCAACGCGGCCGACCCGTGCGCCGCGGTGGTGCCGGACACCACCGCGCCGAGCGTGCCCGGCTCGGTGAACGCCAGTGCCACCGACACCTCGATCGTGCTGACCTGGGAGCCGTCCACCGACGACACCGGGGTGACGGGCTATCAGGTCACCCGCAGCGGCGGCACCAAGGGCAGCTCGGTGATCAACGTCGGCTCGACGGTGTACTCGGACAGCGGGCTGGAGGCGCGCACCGTCTACACGTACACGGTGAAGGCGCTGGACGCGGCCGGCAACGTGTCCGCCGCCTCCGCCGCCGCGGTCGCCACCACCGGTGACGCCCCGCCGGCCGCCAAGCCCGGCGAGATGATCGGCACCGACCCGCGCAAGGACCCGATCTACTTCGTGCTCACCGCCCGCTTCTACGACGGCGACACCTCCAACGACCGCGGCGGCAACCAGGACGTGAAGTCCGGCAACGCCGCCAACAACGACCCGATGTTCCGCAGCGACTTCAAGGGCCTGGTGCAGAAGCTCGACTACATCAAGGGCCTCGGCTTCTCGGCGGTCTGGATCACCCCGGTGGTGCTCAACCGCTCCGACTACGACTACCACGGCTACCACGGCTGGGACTTCTACCAGGTCGACCCGCGCCTTGAGTCGGCTGGCGCCTCGTACCAGGACCTGATCAACGCCGCGCACGCCAAGGGCATCAAGATCTACCAGGACGTGGTCTACAACCACAGCTCCCGGTGGGGCGCGAAGGGCCTGTTCGTGCCGACCGTGTACGGCGTCCGGGACGCGCAGTGGTCCTGGTACTACGACGAGAAGCAGCCCGGCTTCGAGTACGACGGCCTGACCGTCGAGCCGAAGAGCGGCAAGTCGTACTACAACGGCGACCTGTGGTCGACCACCCAGCCGTCCGGCCAGACCTGCGTCGGCTGGGGCAACCCCACCCAGTACAAGAGCCCCGAGGGCTACACCATCTACAACTGCCAGTGGCCGAGCCCGACGTCGGGCATGTTCCCGGCTCGCTACTTTCATAGCTGCTGGATCGGGAACTGGGAGGGCGAGGACTCGCGCTCCTGCTGGCTGGCCGACGACCTGGCGGACTTCAACACCGAGAACGCCGAGGTGCAGAACTACCTGATCGGCGCGTACGACAAGTACATCGACATGGGCGTGGACGGCTTCCGGGTCGACACCGCCGTGCACATCCCGCGGGTCACCTGGAACCGCCGGTTCCTGCCCGCGATCCAGCAGCGCGTCACCCAGGACTGGGGGCCGACGAAGGGTCAGAACTTCTTCGTCTTCGGCGAGGTCGCCGCGTTCGTCAACGACAAGTGGAACCGCGGCTCGGTCAACCACTCCGCGCAGTTCTACACCTGGAAGGAGCGCAAGGACTACACCGCCGACGACGTGCAGGCCGCGCTCGACCAGTACACCTACGAGGAGCAGCTCGGCACCGGCAACCAGCCGACGTCCACCAACGCGTTCCTGAACGGCAACGCCTACCACGCGCCCGACCACTCGAAGTTCTCCGGCATGAACATCATCGACATGCGGATGCACATGAACTTCGGTGACGCGCACAACGCCTTCAGCAACGGCAAGGACTCCGACGACTCCACCAACGACGCCACCTACAACGTGGTGTACGTGGACAGCCACGACTACGGGCCGAACAAGTCGTCCGTCCGCTACACCGGGGGCACCGACGCCTGGGCCGAGAACATGGCGTTGATGTGGACCTTCCGCGGCATCCCGACGCTGTACTACGGCTCGGAGATCGAGTTCCAGGCCGGGAAGACCATCGACTGCGGGCCGTCCTGCCCGCTGGCCACCACCGGTCGCGCCTACTACGGCGACCACGTCGAAGGCACCGTCGTCGCCTCCGACTTCTCCGTGGTCTCCGGCGCGAGCGGCCCCGTCGCCACCACGCTGCAGCAGCCGCTGGTCCAGCAGGTGCAGCGGCTCAACCAGATCCGGCGGGCGATCCCGGCGCTCCAGATGGGCCAGTACTCCACCGAGGGGGTGAACGGCGGCATGGCCTTCAAGCGCCGCTACACCGACGCCGCGAGCGGCGTCGACTCCTTCGCGCTGGTCACCGTCACCGACGCGGCCGCGTTCACCGGCATCCCCAACGGCACCTACCGGGACGCGGTTTCGGGCGACGTGCGGACGGTCACCGACGGCACGCTGTCCATCGCCGCACCCGGCAAGGGCAACCTGCGGGTCTACGTCCTCGATCTCCCGGGCAACCCCGCGCCCGGGAAGATCGGGACAGCAGGTCCGTACCTGAAGTAGTTTTTCTTCTCCAGCGGTCGGCGGGCGCGCTCAGGGGGCGGGCCCGCCGACCCCTGCTAGCGTGTGGTTCCGTGGCCGCAGCACGGGAGTTGACCGACGACGAGGGCACGCCCGTCCGGCTCGGACCGGTGCGCCGGGTGGTCTCGCTGGTGCCCTCGCTCACCGAGGCGGTCACGGTGACCGCGCCCGGACTGCTGGTCGGCGCCACCGACTGGTGCACCCACCCCGCCGGGCTCGACGCCGCCCGGATCGGCGGCACCAAGAACCCCGACGTGGCGCGGGTGCTGGCGCTCGCGCCCGACCTGGTGATCGCCAACGAGGAGGAGAACCGGGCCCCGGACCTGGCCGAACTCCGCGCAGCCGGGGCACCGGTGTGGACCACCCGGATCCGCGACCTGGACTCCGCGCTCGCCTCGCTCCGCCGCCTGCTCGTCGACGCCCTGCAGGCCCCGCCTCCCGACTGGCTGGCGACGGCGGACGCGGCGTGGCAGTCGGTGCCGCGACTGGACGGCGTGCCGGCCGTGGTGCCGATCTGGTGCCGCCCCTGGATGGTGCTTGGCCGCGACACCTTCGCCGGCGACCTGCTGCAGCGCCTCGGCGTCACCCTCGTCCACGCCGACCACCCCGAGCGCTACCCGCGCGTTCCCATCGACGAACTGCGCTCCTGCGGCGCCGAGTTGGTGATCCTGCCGGACGAGCCCTACCGCTTCACCGCCACCGACGGCCCGGAGGCGTTCCCCGGCCTGCCGCACGCCCTGGTGAGCGGGCGTCATCTCACCTGGTACGGACCGTCGTTGGCCGAGGCGCCCACGCTGCTCGCGGCGAGCCTGCGGAGCGGTTTCCCGCCACTGTCTTGAACCAGCGTTCATCCGGCCGTTGCCCGCGGCGGTGCGCGTCGCCAGCACAATGCACCAGCACACGGCGAACACACCGGGAGACAGCATGAACAGACGCCTCTACGCAGCCGCCAGCCTGGCCCTCGCGATGACCGTGATACCGGCCACCGCCGCCTCGGCGGACCAGGACGGTCCGGCCCGCGGCGCCCGCGCGCCGTTCACGCTCGCGGTCTACGGCGACGCCCCGTACGGCACCAGCCCGACCGACACCGCCGAGTTCCAGGCCACCCCGGCGTTCATCGCCTCGGTCAACGCCGACCCGGACGTCAGCACGGTCATCCACGTGGGCGACATCCACTCCGGCAAGCAGTACTGCACCGAGGCGTACGACCAGTCCATCGCCGCGCTGTGGAAGACCTTCGCCGACCCGCTGGTCTACACCCCCGGCGACAACGAGTGGGCCGACTGCCACAAGGCCGGCGAGGGCGGCGGCAAGTACAACGCGGCCACCGGCCAGATCGACCCGGTCCTCGACCCGGCCACCGGCCAGCCCGTCGACTACGCCGCCGGCAACCCGGCCAAGAACCTCGACCTGATCCGCAAGACGTTCTTCGCCCGGCCCGGCCACACCCTCGGCAGCGACTCGCTGCGCGTCCTCTCCCAGGCGCAGCTGCCGAACTGGCTGCACCCCGAGGACGCCACGTACGTCGAGAACGTGCTGTGGGTCAAGAACGGCACCCTGTTCGTCACGATCAACGTGCCCGGCGGCTCCAACAACGACGCCGACCCCTGGTACGGCGCGCCGACCGCCTCCCAGGAGCAGCTCGACGAGGCCGCCAAGCGCACCGCCGCCGACCTGCGCTGGCTGAACACCGCCTTCACCCTGGCCCACCTCGGCGGCGTCTCCTCCGTCGTGGTCACCACCCAGGCCGACATGTGGGACCTGGACGGCAAGACCGCCGCGCACGTGGCGAACTACGAGCCGATCATCTCCAGCCTGGCCTCGCACACCACCGCCTTCGGCAAGCCGGTGCTGCTGCTGATGGGCGACTCGCACGTCTACCGCTCGGACGACCCGCTGACCCAGGGCTCGGCCTGCACCGGCGACGCCGGCGTCTGCGCCGAGGACGCCTGGACGAGTCACCCGAGCTACAACGTCCCGAACTTCCACCGCATCGTGGTCCACGGCAGCACCGTGCCGCTGGAGTGGCTGAAGCTGACCGTCACCCCGGGCGCGCACAACCCGACCACCGCCACCTCCTTCGGTCCGTTCAGCTGGACCCGCATCACCAAGGGCTGATCCCCCCGCCCGCCCGGCCGGACCACCCCGCGCAGCGGCGGCGGTCCGGCCGGGCGGCGGCGCTTCCGGGTACGCCCCGTGACGCTCCGTCAGCGCGGGCGGGCCGGTGGGCGGGTGAAGACGCAGTCGCCGCAGAGGCCGCCGGCGGGGGTGCGGTAGTAGAGGCAGCAGGAGGTGCGGCGGAAGGCGAGCGGACGACCGGGCGGGGTGAGGGTGCCGGTGGGGGCGAGGGCCGGGTGGCTGAGGAGCTGCCTGGCGAGGACGGCGGCGACCGGCAGGGCGGTGAGCTGGCGTGCGGTGCCGACCAGCGCGGAGGCGGTGTTGCCCGCGAGCAGGCCCGGGGCGACGGGGGCGACCGTGCGGACGGCCTCGGCGAGCGGGGTGAGGTGGGCGTCCAGGACGGCGGCGGCGAGGGTGTCGGCCGTCGCGGGCTCGGGGCCGGCGGGCTCGGACAGCCAGAGGTCGAGCGGGCCCTGCGGCGGGAGGGTGAAGCGCGCGGCGTCCAGGGCGGGGGTGCGGCCGGTGAGCGCGGCGACGCCGAGGCCGACCGACCAGAGCCGGGCGGCCAGCCCCAGGTGGGCGGTGGAGGCGGCGACCCGGGGCTCGCGGGTCCGCAGGATCCGGCCGACCTCGGCGATCCGCGCGGCGAGCGGGCCGTCCGCGGCGGAGAGCTCGCGCAACGGGCGGGCGGCGGCCGGTGGTGGGTCCGTGCGGACGGCGAAGTACGGACCGAGCGCGGTGAGTCGGGCGGCCGTCAGGTGGTGCGGGTCGGGGGTCATGGCCGTCTCTCCGGTGCGGGTGCTGCCTGCGCCGTCGATGCTAGCCGCACGGCTGCCCGGTGCCCGAGCCGCCGTACCGGCCGGTAGCGCCGGCGCCGGGCAATGTGCCCTGGCGGCCGGCGGCCTGACGATCTATCGTCACGGGCGGCGCAGTCTGCCGGTCGGTCGTGACGCGAGGAGGATGCCGGGTGCGGTACCGGGAGTTGGGACGCAGCGGGGTTTCGGTGTCGGAGGTCGGCTACGGCGCGTGGGGCATCGGCGCCTCGGGCTGGATCGGGGCCGAGGAGGACGAGTCGCTGCGGGCGCTGCACCGCGCCGTCGACCTCGGCGTCAATTTCATCGACACCGCCCGTGGTTACGGTGAGAGCGAACGGCTGGTCGGCCGGGTGGTGCGGGAGCGCGCCGCCAACGGCGAGCGGGTGGTGGTGGCCACCAAGGTGCCGCCGCTGAACCGCCAGTGGCCCGCCGGCCGCGGCGTCGACCCGGCGGAGACCTTCCCCGGCGCGCACATCCGGCAGAGCGTCGAGACCAGCCTGCGGGCCAGCGGCCTGGAGCGGTTCGACCTGGTGCAGTTCCACGTGTGGAGCGACGAGTGGACCGGCCGCGGCGACTGGCTGGAGACCGTCACCGACCTCAAGGCGTCCGGCGCCATCGGGCTGTTCGGCGTCTCCATCAACGACCACGAGCCGCACAACGCCCTGGAGTTGGTGCGCAGCGGCGTGGTCGACGCGGTCCAGGTGATCTTCAACGTCTTCGACCAGTCCCCGCTGGACGAACTCCTCCCCGCCTGCCAGGAGCACGGCGTCGGCGTCATCGTCCGGGTCGCCCTCGACGAGGGCGGCCTGACCGGGCAGCTCGCCCCCGGCACGGTCTTCCCCGAGGGTGACTTCCGCCGCCGCTACTTCCGCGACGACCGCCTCGCCGAGGTCGATCGCCGGGTGAAGGCGATCACCGCCGACCTCGGCATCGACCGCTCCCAACTAGCCGAGACCGCGCTGCGCTTCGTGCTCAGCGCACCGGCCGTCTCCACGGTGATCCCCGGGATGCGCTCGGTCCGCAACGTCGAGCGCAACGTGCCCGTCGGCGACGGCGTCCCGCTCGGTGCCGAGCAGCTCGCCGTGCTGGCCGGGCACCGCTGGGTGCGCAACTACTACTCCTGACGGGCGGGACCGCCGAGGTGCGTGCGGCGGGCGGGGTTCGGTGGCAAGGTGGGGACCATGTGCGGTCGGTTCGTCTCCACCACTGATCCCAACGACCTCGTCGCGCTGCTGTCCGTGGCGCGGTGGAATCCCACCGAGGCGCTGGCGCCGAGCTGGAACGTGGCGCCCACCGATCCGGTGCCCGCGGTGCTGGAGCGGGTGGACCCCGAGAGCGGCGAGGTGGTGCGCCAACTGCGGGCGCTGCGCTGGGGGTTGGTCCCGTCCTGGGCGAAGGACCCGTCCGGCGGGGCTCGGATGATCAACGCCCGGTCGGAGACCGTCGACCAGAAGCCGTCCTTCCGCAAGGCGTTCACCGCCCGGCGCTGCGTGATCCCGGCGGACGGGTACTACGAGTGGAAGCAGGTCCCGGCCGGGGACGGCCGCAAAGCGTTCAAGCAGCCGTACTACCTCAGCACGGGCGAGGTGATGCTGATGGCCGGGCTGTACGAGTTCTGGCGGGACGCCACGCTCCCCGACGACAACCCGGCCGCCTGGCTGACCACCGCGACGATCATCACCCAGGACGCCACCGACAGCGCGGGCCGGGTCCACGACCGGATGCCGCTGACCGTCACCCGGGACGACCTCGGGGACTGGCTCGACCCCGCCAACACCGACCGCGCCGACCTGCACCACCTGCTGCACCGCCCCGCCGACGGCAACCTCCGCGTCCGCGCCGTCCCCACCACCGTCAACCGCGTCGCCAACAACGGCCCCGACCTGCTCGCCGACGCCCCGGACCCGCTGGGCCTGGCCGACTGACGCCCCGTCGCCTGCGGGCGGCTACGCTCCCGGACATGGACGAGCACGGGGGATTCGGGGCGATGCTGGCCCGACTGCTGGAGTACCGGGGGCCGGGCGCGGGGGAGTGGGCGGCGGGTCCGGAGTTCGACGGGGTCCTGGCGGGCGCGGAGCCGACGGAGGCATGGCTGCGACACCTCGCCCCGCTGCTGGGGCTGCACGAGGCGGATCTGCTGATCCTCGCGGGCCGGCCCGTCCCGGACGAGCTGGCGCCGGGTGATCCGGGGGCGGCGAGCTCGGTGGCGAGGCTGGTGCAGGACGCCGTGCACCTGACGCCGGAGCGGCGCGGCGAGGTGCTGCGCTTCGTCCGCGCCTTCCCTGCGGCGCCGCACACCGGCGGCGGGGAGTGGGACTGGACCGCCGGCGACCGGTCGGGGCCGGGCCATCGGCTGATGCGGATGGTCGCCTGCCGGAACCTGGCGCGGGCGGGCACGGCGTACGTCATGGCCGTGCTGACGCCCAGTTACCTGTCGGCGACCACCTGGGTCGGGATCGCCCGCGGCGCGGTGGAACTGACTTCGCGTCTGGTCACCGACATCGCGACGGTGCTGGGCATCGACCCGGGCGCGTTGGCCGCCCTGGTCGGCGTCGTCCTTCCCGAACCGCCGCCCGCCCGCGAGCCGGAGGCGGCGGACGGCGCCGCGCTGCTCTGGGCGGCGCGCCGGCTGTCCGCGGAACAGGCGCTGGAGGCGGCCGAGTTGGCGAAGCGGCTGCGCGGCGCCAACAGCAGCTACTACCAGGTCGACCTGCCGGGCACCCGCGCGGCTCAGCGCCTTCGGCGTTCCTGACGATCCGTCAGTCGGTGTCGCCCGAGCTGCGGTCGGAGCCCAGCCCGCGGCGGCGGCGCTGGGCGTGGCGGACCAGGGCGCCGGCCGCCAGGGTGGCGCGGGCGACGGGGCGGGTCCAGGTCGGGCCGCCGCGCTCGGCCCAGATCACGCAGGCGCAGCCGCCCAGGGTGAGCAGCAGGACGCCGATCAGGAGGGTGCCGATCATGGGATCCCCGTTTTCGTGGTGGTGTGTGTACCGTGCGGTTCGATGATCGCAGGTCGGGTCGGGCGGGGTGGTGGACGTCGGCCGGATTGCCGACGGCGCGGTGGCGCTCCGTCAGGGGCGGGTAGGGTGGGGAGTTCCGGCCGGAGCCGGGTCGGGTCGTGGGAGGGGTGCGGGATGGTCATCGAGGCGGTGCTGCTGGACCTCGACGGGACGCTGCTGGATCACGACGGCGCTTCCTCGGCGGCCCTGCTGGCGGCCGTCGCCGCCGAGTTCCCCGGGCGGTCGTTCGAGCGGTCCGAGGTGCTGGAGCACTGGCGCGAGCTGCAGGAGACCTTCTACGAGCGCTACGTGGCGCGGGAGTTGACGCAGCAGGAGCAGCGCCGCGCGCGGGCCGTGGGGCTGGCGGCGCGGCTCGGGCTCGGCGAGTGGACCGACGAGCGGGCCGACGCCTGGTTCGCGGGGTACCTGCGGCGCTACGAGCGGTCCTGGCGCGCGTACCCGGAGGTGCCCAGGGCGGTGCGGGCACTGGCGGCCGGCCGGCAGCTGGGCGTGGTCACCAACGGCGACGGCCCGCGCCAGCGTCGCAAGCTGCACGCGATGGGCCTGGGCGAGCTCGCCGAGCGGACCGTCGCGTCGTCGGAGGAGGGCATCGCCAAGCCGGATCCGGCCATCTTCCGACTGGCCTGCGAGCGGCTCGGCGCCGCCCCCGAGCGCACCGCGTACGTCGGCGACCGACTGGAAACCGACGCCCTGGGCGCGACCGACGCCGGCCTGCTCGGCATCTGGCTGGACCGCCACGACCTGGGCACCGACCGCCAGGTGCCGCGAGTCCGGGACCTGACCGAGGTCGCGGGCCTGCTCACCTGACGATCCGTCGGAGCGGCGGCGTGCGGCCTGACGGCTCGTCGGGGTGAGCCTGACTGCTCGTCGGCTTGGGCGGGCCTGACGGCGTGGGTCAGCCGGCGGCCGGGGAGTAGCCGCGGGCGACGATGCGCTTGGCGCCCTCCTCGTAGTAGCCGGGGTCGGCGGGCAGTTCGGTGTCGAGGCAGGTGACGTAGCGGTTGTAGAGGCAGAACGCCGCCGCGATCAGCACGGTGTCGTGGATCTGCTCGTCGTCGGCGCCGGCCGCCCTCGCCTCGGCCACCAGCTCCGGCGGCAGTGCCCGGACCGGCCCGCGGACGGCGGCGGCGATGCGCAGCAGGGCCCGCAGCTTGGGGGAGATGGGCGCCTCGTCGAGCCCGTGCAGCACCGCCTTCACCAGCTCCGGGCCGCCGTCGAGTTGCGCCGCGGCGAAAGCGCTGTGCGATCCCGAGCAGAACTCCGTCTCGTTGAGTTCCGAGGTGTACGCCGCGATCAGCTCGCGCTCGCCTCGGCTCAGCGCCAGGGACTGCGGGCTGCGCAGCAGCGTCTCGGCGAGCTGGTTCAACGGGGCGGCGGTGTCGGGGCGCTGGGCCATCAGGCCGCTGATGCCCGGGAGGTCGTTGGTGATGCTGATGTGGGGCATGGCTGTGGTCTCCGCAGGGTCGGCCGGACGGAACGGACGGTCCATGCTGAGGCCCCGGCCGACCGGATGCCCACTCCCGGCTTGCTCTCCTGGCCCGACCTCACCTCGTGCTGCTCGTGCCACCGCCCGCCACGCCCCGGCGACCGAACAGCCGGGACAGCCAGGAGCCGGAGCCGGAGCCCGAGCCGGTCGCGGCGGTGTCGGCGGCGCAGCTGCAGCGCTGGGCCTTCGGGACGCCGGACAGGACCTGGTCGACGTGCATGCCGCAGCCGGCGTAGGTGGCCTTGCCGCAGGACTTGCAGGTGACGCGTCGGCACATGGGTGGGGTTCCTCTCGAAGCGGGGCGCGGGGGTCGGGCGGTGAGGGAGGGGGCCCAACCTCACCCGCCGATACCCCCATGGGTATATCGTACGTCGGGTTCAACCGGGTGGACGACCACCGTCATTCCCCGGCGCGCCGTGCGCCGGGGTGAGTTGGATCGCACGCGAGGGAACCCGGCACCGGCGCGTCGGCGTCGTCGCAGGGTCGGGCCCGACCGGGCCGGGCACCGACGACCGAGTGGGGGAGCCCGGTGGCAGCCAGCGCGCGCAGGAGCGGCGGCGGGACGGACGTGCGGCGGCGCAATCTCGAACTGGGGCTGCTCCTGGTGGCCGTGGCGGTCTGCCTGGCCGGCTACACCAGCGCCAACCTGGCGCTGAACGACGCCCTGCCCGCGGGCCTGCTCCCGTACGGGCTCGGCCTGACCGCGCTCGCCCTCGCCCTGCACCTGGCGGTGCGGCGGTTCGCCGGCCACGCGGACCCGCTGATCCTGCCGCTGGCGGTCTTCCTCACCGGCTTCGGCCTGGTGCTGCTGGACCGGCTCGACCAGTCGTACGCGCTGTGGCACGCGCAGAAGGGCGACTGGCAGAAGCTGCCCGCCGCGCCCTCCCAGGTGCAGTGGACGGTGCTCGGCGCCGTGGTGGCGGTCGGGGTGCTGGTGGTGGTGCGCCACCACCGGGTGTTCCAGAAGTACGTCTACCTGCTCATGACGGGCGCGCTGGTGCTGCTGGCCGCACCCGCCTTCTTCCCCGGCGACAACTTCGGCGCCAAGCGCTGGATCGACCTCGGCGGACTCTCCTTCGAGCCCGGCGAGTTCGTCAAGGTCGCCATCACCGTGTTCTTCGCGGGCTACCTGACGGCCAATCGGGACGCGCTCTCCCTGGTCGGCCGCAAGGTGTGGGGCCTGAGCCTGCCGCGCGGCCGCAACCTCGGGCCGGTGCTGGCGATCTGGGTGGTCAGCCTGCTGGTGCTGATCTTCGAACGCGACCTCGGCACCTCGCTGATCTTCTTCGGCGTCTTCGTGGTGCTGCTGTACGTCGCCACCGAGCGCACCAGCTGGATCCTGCTCGGCCTGCTGATGGCCGTCGGCGGGGCGGCCGTGGTCGGCTCGCTGGAGCCGCACGTGCACGGCCGGGTGGAGGCCTGGCTGCACCCGCTCGACTACTACCTGCCGGTGCACGACAAGTCGCTGATCTCCGACCAGCCCGCGCAGGCGCTGTTCAGCCTCGGCAGCGGGGGCGTGCTGGGCACCGGACTCGGCCAGGGCCGGCCGTTCCTGATCGGGTTCGCCGGGCGCAGCGACTTCATCTTCACCACCATCGGGGAGGAACTCGGCCTGGCCGGGGCGATGGCCGTGCTGCTGGTCTACACGCTGTTCGTGCAGCGCGGCCTGCGCACCGCCGTCGGGCTCTCCGACCCGTTCGGCAAGCTGCTGGCCACCGGGCTCTCCGCCGCCGTCGCCCTGCAGGTGTTCGTGGTCGTCGGCGGCGTCACCGGACTGATCCCGCTGACCGGCAAGGCGCTGCCGTTCCTCGCCGCGGGCGGCTCCTCGCTGACCGCCAACTGGCTGCTCACCGCCGTCCTGATCAAGCTCTCCGACGCCGCCGGCCGCGCTCGGGCGGACGCCCGCCCGGCGTGACCCCGACGACGCCCACGCGGCTTGACCCGCACGGCCGTTCGCATGCGAGACTCCGCCCATGAGTGAGCAGACGACGATCGACGCGGCGGCCGCCGGGCAGTGGAAGCTGGGCGACCTGACGGTCCACCGGATGGGGTACGGGGCGATGCGGACCACCGGCAGCGGCGGTTTCGACCGCGGCACGGTGCGGCCCCGGGAGCAGTCGATCGCGGTGCTGCGGGAGGCGGTCGAGCGCGGGGTGAACCACATCGACACCGCCGCCTTCTACTTCTCGGCGCTGCGCTCCGCCAACGAGCTGATCAACAGCGCGCTCGCACCGTACTCCGAGGAGCTGGTGATCACCACCAAGGTCGGTCCCGGCCGGGACAGTTGGGGCGAGTGGCACTGGGCGGAGCCGGCCCAGCTGCGCGGCCAGGTCGAGGAGAACCTGCGCCAGCTCGGCCGCGACCACCTCGACGTGGTCAACCTGCGGCTGCCCAACCGGCCCGTCGACGTCGCCGAACACTTCGGCGCCCTCGCCGAGTTGCGCACCGCCGGACTGATCCGCCAGCTCGGCCTGTCGAACGCCTCGATCGAGCAGCTCGACGCGGCGCTCACCGTCGCCCCGGTGGTCTGCGTGCAGAACCGCTACGGGCTGGGCAGCCGCGACTCGGACGAACTGCTGCGCCGCTGCGGCGAGTCGGGCATCGCCTTCGTGCCGTTCTTCGCCATCGCGGGCGACCGGCGGGAGGGCGCCCTGGCCGAGCAGGCGGCCGGCGAGCACCCCGAGGTCGAGGCCGTCGCCGCGGCGCACGGCATCACCCCCGCCCAGCTGCGCCTCGCCTGGACCCTGCACCAGGGCCCGCACGTCCTCGCCATACCCGGCACCGGCAACCCCGCCCACCTGCGCGAGAACCTCGCCGCGGCCGCGGTCCGGCTCACCCCGGAGGACCTCGCCCGCCTGGACGCGGCGGGCTGACCGACCGTCAGGTGACGGGGCGCCGCGGGGCGCCCCGTCGACGGCTACTCGGCGGTCGGGCGCCGGTCCGCGGCGCGGTCGCTCGCGGAGGCGTCGAGCATGGCGACCCGGTCGACCACCTTGACGCGTTCGCGGCCCTCGGCGGCGCCCAGCTGCCGCTCGTGGGCGTCGAGGCGGTGCCAGCCCTCCCAGGTGGTGAAGTCGACGCCGCGCGAGCGCAGGAAGTCGGTGACGGCCTCCTCGGCGGGGTCGGCGGCGGGGCGCAGGCGGCCCGCGGAGTGGTCCTCGACCAGGCAGGCGACGGTCTCGTTGGCGTCGCCCTTGGTGTGGCCGATCAGGCCGATCGGGCCGCGCTTGATCCAGCCGGTGACGTACACCGACGGGAGCGGGGAGCCGTTCTCCTGGACCCGGCCGGCCTCGTGCGGGACGGTCGCGGAGAGCGCGTCGAAGGGCAGCTTGGGCAGCTCGTCGGAGCGGTAGCCGACCGCGCGGTAGACCGCCTGGACCGGCCACTCGCGGAACTCGCCGGTGCCCACCGTGTTGCCGGTGCCGTCGAGGCGGGTGCGCTCGGTGCGCAGCGCGACCACCCGGCCGTCGGCGCCGAGCACCTCGACCGGGTTCTCGAAGAAGTGCAGGTGGAGGCGGTGCGGGCGGTCGCCGATGTCGCGGATCGCCCAGTTCTCCAGGGTGGCGGCGACCATGTCGGCCTGCTTGTTGCCGCGCCGGGTGGCGATCGAGCCGTCGTCGTAGTCGATGTCCTCGGGGTCGACGACGACCTCGATGGTGGGGGAGTGGTCGAGCTCGCGCAGCTCCATCGGCGAGAACTTGGCCTGCGCCGGGCCGCGGCGGCCGAAGACGTGCACCTCGACGGCGCGGTTGGCGGCCAGGCCGGCGTGCACGTTCGGCGGGATCTCGGTGGGCAGCAGCTCGTCGGCGGTCTTGGCGAGGATCCGGGCCACGTCGAGGGCGACGTTGCCGACGCCGAGCACGGCGACCTGCTCGGCCTCCAGCGGCCACTCGCGCGGGACCTCGGGGTGGCCGTCGTACCAGGAGACGAACTCGGCGGCGCCGTACGAGCCGTCCAGCTCTATGCCGGGGATGGTGAGGTCGCGGTCGGCCTCCGCGCCGGTCGCGAAGACCAGGGCGTCGTAGAAGCGGTGGAGCTCGTCCAGCGACAGGTCGCCCGGGTAGTCCACGTTGCCGAGCAGGCGGACCTGCGGCTTGTCGAGCACCTGGTGCAGCGCGGTGATGATGCCCTTGATCCGCGGATGGTCCGGGGCGACGCCGTAGCGGATCAGGCCGAAGGGGGCGGGCAGCCGCTCGATCAGGTCGATGGAGACGCCGGGGGCGGTGGCCAGCTCGGACTTCAGCAGCGCGTCGGCGGCGTAGATCCCGGCGGGGCCGGCACCGACGATGGCCACCCGGACGGGGCGGGTCATGGGCGGGTTCTCCAATTCGCTTCGGGTTCGCTTCGGGGCGCGTGCCGCCAGCCTTCCGGCCGGCGGGCCGTCCCGGTACGGAGGTCCGGCTTATGTGGTCATAAGCCGGACCTATGGCCCCCCAAAGATCCGCCTATGCGGCGGTCCTTCAAGGATGCACCAGAGTGCACGGAAGCCGGCCGGAGCGGGTTCACCGGCCACACCGCCCGGGGTCACTCGTAGCGCAGCCGCAGCGACTCCTCCTCGGCCGCCAGGATGTGATCCAGCGTCAGGGCCGGGTCGTTCAGGTGGGAGAGGGTGATCTCCGCCGAGCTCGGCACCGCGTCGGGGGCGAGCCACTGCTCGGGGCGCCAGGCGGAACCGCGCAGCAGCGCCTTCGGGCAGTGCTGGTACACCTCGTCGGCGGCCACCACGATCGCCGTGCGCGGCGGCTTGCCCACGGCGGTGAGCTGCTCCAGCAGTCGCGGGTCGGTGCTGACGCAGGCCCGGCCGTTGACCCGCAGCGTGGACTCCCGGCCGGGCACCGTGAACACCAGGCCGGCCTTCCCGGTGGCGATGATGTTGTGCAGGCTGTCCAGCCGCCGGTTGCCGGTGGCGTCGGGGATGGCCAGGGTGCGGTCGTCGAGGACCGAGACGAAGCCGGGCGGGCCGCCGCGCGGGGTGGCGTCGCAGTTGCCGTCGGCGTCGTGGGTGGCGAGGAAGAGCAGCGACGAGCAGCCGATGAACCGGCGGGCCGCGTCGTGCAGGTGGTCCACCTGCTTGCGGCGCACCAGTTCGCTCGGCTGCTCGTAGACGGCCCGGAGTCGGGCGGGGTCGCGGATCGCGTCCGCGGCGAGGGCATCGAAGATCACGTCGGGCGACGCTACGCCGCCCGATCGTGCTCCGACACCCCGTCGGTGCCTCAGACGTGCAGCGGGACGGGGTGCACCTCGTCCGCGCGGTGCCCGGTGCGCTCGTGGACGCGCTGCACCGCTTCGGCGTCGGGTGCCGACGACAGGCAGTACACGGTGCCGGACTCCGGGTCGGCCCACGCCTGTTCGAAGCTGACGCCCTCCTCGCCCTGGACCGCCAGGTCCGCCTCGTGCGCGGCCTTCAACTGCTCGGCGGTGATGCCCGCCATTCCGTGGTGGACGTCCATGAACATCGCCATCGCGCTCAACTCCTCGAGCGGCCGAGTCCTCCACCGCGGAGGACTATTCCCTCCAAGACTCCTGCGGCGACGTGAACCAGGCCACACGGCGCATCCTTGCGGACCGGGCAAGGGGGCGTGGCAGAATACTCAGTGCAGTAGCAGTGACGTTCAGCGCACTCCGGGGTCGGTGAAAATCCGAACCGGCGGTTACAGTCCGCGACCCGTCCGCAGCCAGCGGCCGGTTGACCAGGTGAAACTCCTGGACCGACGGTTAAAGTCCGGATGGGAGGCGTGCGCGGCGGACGATTTGCAGTGACCACGGCCCACCCGAGGGCCGGGGTGTGCAGGTGCACGGAGTCGAACCCGTGCCATGGCGACGACGCCCTGGCAACCGGGTGCGTTCCGGCATCCCCGTCCGCAGTCAACTCCCTCGAGCCGCCCCGGAGTCCGCGCCCCAAGCGCGAGGAGAACCCGGGTGTTCACCGGCATCATCGAAGAGCTCGGCGAGGTCGTCTCCATCGAGGAGATCGGCGAATCCTCGCGAATCCGCCTGCGCGGTCCGGTCGTCACGGCCGACGCCCGGCACGGCGACTCCATCGCGGTCAACGGCGTCTGCCTGACCGTCCTCGAGAACAACGAGCAACTGGCCGCGCAGCCCGGCGAGTTCAGCGCCGACGTGATGGCCGAGACGCTGCACCGCTCCAGCCTCGGCGCGCTCCGCCCCGGCTCCCGGGTCAACCTGGAGCGGGCGATGTCGCTCGGCGCCCGGCTCGGCGGCCACCTGGTGCAGGGCCACGTCGACGCCACCGGCGCCCTGATCTCCCGCAGCCCCGGCGACCTCGACGCGGACGGCACCCCCCGCTGGGAGGTGCTGCGCTTCTCCCTGCCGCAGCCGATCGCGCGGTACCTGGTCGAGAAGGGGTCGATCACCGTGGACGGAGTGAGCCTCACCGTCGTCGAGGCGGCGCAGGACTCCTTCACCGTCTCGCTGATCCCCGCCACGCTGGAGATGACCACGCTCGGCGCCAAGGCCGTCGGCGACCCGGTCAACCTCGAGGTGGACGTGCTCGCCAAGTACGTCGAGCGGCTGCTCACCGCGGGCGCCCTGCCGGCCGGCCTCGCCGCGGGTGTGCGGGAGGACGCCAAGTGAGCGGCCTCGGAGAACTCACCTTCACCGCCTTCGGCGAGCAGGTGAAGTGGGCCGACATGATCGGCAACCTGATCGGCCTCGGCGCGCTCGCCCTCGGCTGGCGCCGCTCGGTGCTCACCTGGCCGGCGCAGCTGCTGGCCGGCGCCGTCCTGATCACCGCCTTCCTCGGCGGGCAGGTGCCCGGCCTGATAGGCAAGCAGGTGATCGTCGTGGTCACCGCCGTCTGGGGCTGGACGCAGTGGAACCGCGGCCGCGGCGACGCCGGTGACATCGCGGTGCGCTTCGCCACCTGGCGCGAGCGGGCCCTGCTGGTCGTCGCCACCGCGGCCGGCACCGCCGCCGTCACCGCGCTGTTCCACGCCGTCCCGAAGCTGTCCTGGGCCCCGCTGTTCGACGCCTACATCTTCGTCGGCACGCTCGCCGCGATGTACGCCCAGGCCCGCGGCTGGGTCGAGTTCTGGTTCGCCTGGCTCGCCGTCGACCTGATCGGCGTGCCGTACGCCTACAACCACGGCTACACCTTCACCGCCCTCACCTTCAGCATCTACTTCGTCCTGGTGCTGGCCGGCCTGGTCAGCTGGTGGACGAAGGCCCGCACCGCCCCCACCGCCTCGATCGCCAAGGGAGTCGCCGCATGAGCGCCCAGCACAGCGAACAGCTCGCCCTCGACCCGGTCGAGCGCGCCGTCGCCGACATCGCCCTCGGCCGCCCGGTGATCGTGGTGGACGACGAGGACCGCGAGAACGAGGGCGACATCGTCTTCGCCGCCTCCGCCGCCACCCCCGAGCTGATGGCCTTCACCATCCGCTACAGCTCCGGCGTGATCTGCGTGCCGATGACGGGCGACGAGCTCGACCGGCTCAAGCTGCCGCCGATGACCCAGGTCAACGAGGACCGCAAGGGCACCGCGTACGCCGTGTCGGTGGACGCCCGCGACGGCGTCTCCACCGGCATCTCGGCCGCCGACCGGGCCCGCACCGTCAAGCTGCTCGCCTCGGCCGGCACCGAGCCCGCCGACCTCACCCGGCCCGGCCACGTCTTCCCGCTGCGCGCGGTCGAGGGCGGCGTGCTGGTCCGCCCCGGCCACACCGAGGCCGCAGTCGACCTGGCCCGGCTCGCCGGCCTGCCCGCGGCCGGCGCCATCGCCGAGGTGGTCAACGACGACGGCACCATGTCCCGGCTGCCCGAACTGCACGCCTTCGCCCGCGAGCACGGCCTGGCGATCATCTCGATCGAGGACCTGATCGCCTACCGGCGCCGCACCGAACTGCACGTCGACCGCGCCGCCGTCACCGCACTGCCCACCGAGCACGGCGAGTTCACCGCCGTCGGCTACCGCGGGACGATCGACGGGGTCGAGCACCTGGCGCTGGTCGCCGGCGGCCTGGACGCCGACGGACGCCTCCCCGACGGCGAGGACGTGCTGGTCCGGCTGCACTCCGAGTGCCTCACCGGCGACGTGTTCGGCTCGCTGCGCTGCGACTGCGGCCCGCAGCTGGAGGCCTCGCTGGCCGCCGTCGCCGAGGCCGGCCGCGGCGTGGTGCTCTACCTGCGCGGCCACGAGGGCCGCGGCATCGGCCTGGCCCACAAGCTGCGCGCCTACCAGCTCCAGGAGGAGGGCCGCGACACCGTCGACGCCAACCTCGACCAGGGCCTGCCCGCCGACGCCCGCGACTACTCGATCGGCGCGCAGATGCTCGCCGACCTCGGGGTCCGCTCGCTCACCCTGCTCAGCAACAACCCGGCCAAGCAGACCGCGCTCACCGAGTACGGCCTCAAGGTCGCCGCCCGCCGCGCGCTGCCCACCGCGACCGGCGAGCACAACCTGCGCTACCTGCGCACCAAGCGCGACCGGATGGGCCACGACCTGCCGTGGCTCGACGACGACCAGAAGTAAGACCACCAGAGCAACCCCGCACCACCACCTGAGCAACCCCGCACCACCACCTGACGCACCATCGGAAAGCAGAGGAACACCCCATGGCCGGCCACGGAGCCCCCGTCCTGTCCCCGAAGAACTGCGCCGACCTGCGGGTCGCGGTGATCGCCGCGCAGTGGCACGAGCAGGTGATGAACGGACTGCTGGACGGCGCGCACCGCGCCCTGAAGGAGCTCGGGATCGACGAGCCGACCGTGGTCCGCGTCCCCGGCACCTTCGAACTCCCGGTCGCCGCGAAGCAGTTGGCCGAGCGCGGGTACGACGCCGTGGTGGCGCTCGGCGTGGTGATCCGCGGCGGCACCCCGCACTTCGACTACGTCTGCCAGGGCGCCACCCTCGGCCTGACCCAGGTCTCGGTGGACACCGGCGTCCCGGTCGGCTTCGGGGTGCTCACCTGCGACACCGAGCAGCAGGCGCTGGACCGGGCCGGGCTGCCGGACTCCGCCGAGGACAAGGGCCACGAGGCGGTCACCGCCGCGGTCGCCACCGCCGCCGCGCTGCGCTCGGTCTCCGAGCCCTGGCGCTGAGCCGACGTCCGCCCGCTGTCCACCGGACTGTCCACGGTGCGGGACCGTTTACCGTCCGTCAGCCCTGAACCCGTAAGGTGAGCTCATCATGGCTTCGAAGACATTCGAGGAGCTCTTCACCGAGCTCCAGCAGAAGGCCGCCACCGGCGACCCCGCGACCTCCCGTACCGCCGAGCTGGTGCGGGCGGGCGTCCACACGATCGGCAAGAAGGTCGTGGAGGAGGCCGCCGAGGTCTGGATGGCCGCCGAGTACCAGGGCGACGAGGCGGCGGCGGAGGAGATCTCCCAGCTGCTGTACCACCTTCAGGTGATGATGATCGCCCGCGGGCTGACGCTCGAAGACGTGTACAAGTACCTCTAGATCCACCCCATTTCAGTCAACGCGAAGGGTCCGCTCTCATGCTCCGCATCGCCGTCCCCAACAAGGGTTCGCTCTCGGGTCCCGCGGCGGAGATGCTCCATGAGGCCGGCTACCGGCAGCGCAAGGACGCCAAGGAACTCGTCCTGGTCGACCCGGACAACCAGGTCGAGTTCTTCTTCCTGCGCCCCCGCGACATCGCCGTCTACGTCGGCTCCGGCCGGCTCGACGTCGGCCTGACCGGGCGCGACCTGCTGCTGGACTCCGCCTCGGACGCCGAGGAGGTGCTGGCGCTCGGCTTCGCCGGGTCGACCTTCCGGTTCGCCAAGCCGGTCGGCACCGACTTCGCCGACGTGCAGCAGCTCGACGGGCTGCGGATCGCCACCTCGTACACCGGGCTGGTCGAGCAGCACCTCGCCGAGCACGGCGTGAAGGCCACCGTCACCAAGCTGGACGGCGCGGTGGAGACCGCCGTGCACCTGGGCGTCGCCGACGTGATCGCCGACGTGGTGGAGACCGGCACCAGCCTGCGCAACGCGGGCCTGGAGGTGTTCGGCGACCCGATCCTGATCTCCGACGCGGTGATCATCCGGCCCAAGGGCGCCGGCGAGGACGCCCGGGTCGAGCAGTTCCTGCGCCGGCTGCAGGGCGTGCTGGTGGCCCGCCGCTACGTGCTGATGGACTACGACATCCGCGCCGAGAAGGTCAGCGAGGCGGTCGCGCTCACCCCGGGCCTGGAGTCGCCGACCGTCTCCCCGCTGCACACCGAGGGCTGGGTGGCGGTCCGCTCGATGGTGCTCCGCAAGGAGGCCCAGCGGATCATGGACGACCTGTGGGCGATCGGCGCCCGTGCCATCCTGGTCACCAACATCCACGCCTGCCGGCTCTGACCCGCCGATCGCCGACCCGATCTGATCCGCCATCAGGCGGGGCCGCCCGCCGGCCCCGCCTGTCCTTGGAGCCACCCGTGACCGCCCCCGCCGCCGACACCCTGCCCGTCACCTGGGCCCCCCGCCGCAACCGTGCCGTGCTGCTGACGCTGTGCGCGGTGATGGTGCTGCTGTTCTCCGCGCTCGCCGTCGCGCTGCCGGAGAACTGGCAGTTCAACGACCGGGTGATGATGGTCTGCAGCGGGCTGCTGTTCGCCGCGGTCGCCCTGATGCTGGCCCGCCCCAAGGTGGTCGCCGACGCGGACGGCCTGACCGTGGTCAACTTCGTCCGCAGCCGCCGGCTGGCCTGGGCCGAGGTGGTCCGGGTCAACTTCCGGGCCGGCGACCCCTGGGTGGTGCTCGACCTCGCCGACGGCACCGCGCTCGCCGCGGTCGGCATCCAGCCCGCGGGCGGCCGCGAGCAGGCGATCCGGGCCGCCCGGACGCTGCGCGACCTGGTCGAGCAGCACGCCGCCGCGGCGCGCTGACCGCGGCGCGGCACGCCCCCGGACGGGCGGGTCGAACAAGATCCCGGAGCCGTTCGGGTATGGTCTACGCTGGTAAAACCGCGGCAAAGGCACCCGAATCCGCCCCGCCGCGATCACCCGCGACCAGAGGAGTGACACCTCCCCTCGATGGACGATCCGTCCGGTAGTACCCGCGCCGCCATGCAGCTTCCACGCCAGGGAAGGCGGGCGGCCCAGTGACCACCGCCTGGCTCCTGCTGCTCGCGGCCTTCCTGCTGATCCTCGCCAACGGCCTGTTCGTGGCCGCCGAGTTCGCGTTCGTGACCGCCGACCGGGGCGCCGTGGAGCGCGCCGCGTCCGCCGGCGACCGGCGCGCCAAGAGCCTCCTGCGGGCCCTGCACAAGTTGTCGTTCCAGCTCTCCGGCGCCCAGCTCGGCATCACCATCACCTCGCTGGTGGTCGGCATGCTCGCCGAACCGGCGCTCTCCACCCTGCTGCAGCCGGTCTTCACCGCCCTCGGCCTGCCGTCCTCGGCGGCGCGCGGCACCGCGCTGATCGTCGGCCTGGTGCTGGCCACCGTGATCCAGATGGTGATCGGCGAACTGGTGCCCAAGAACTGGGCGATCTCCCGCCCGATGCAGGTCGCCTACGCCGTGGTCGGCCCGCAGCGGGTGTTCTCCGCCGTCTGCCGCCCGCTGATCGCCTTCCTCAACGGCTCCGCCGACCGGATCGTCCGGGCCCTCGGCGTCGAACCGCAGGAGGAGCTCGGCCACGCCCGCACCCCCGACGAACTGGTCGCCCTCGCCCGGCACTCGTACCAGGCCGGCGCGATGGACGAGGAGTCGGCGACGCTGTTCGTCCGCACCCTGGGCCTGCGCGAACTCACCGCCGAGTCGGTGATGACCCCGCGGATCGACGTCGCCGCGCTCCAGCAGGACGCCACCGCCACCGACGTGCTCAACCTGACCCGGGCCACCGGCCTGAGCCGCTTCCCGGTCTACGCCGAGAGCCTGGACGAGGTCACCGGCACCGTCACCCTCAAGGACGCCCTCGCGGTGCCCGCCGAGCGCCGCGACCACACCCGGATCCGGCACCTCGCCGCCCCGCCGCTGCTGGTCCCCGAGACCATGCCCGCCGAGCGGCTGCTGGACCTGCTGCGCCGCCGCGAGCCGATGGCCGTGGTGATCGACGAGTACGGCGGCACCGCCGGCGTCGCCACCATCGAGGACATCGTCGAGGAGGTGGTCGGCGAGGTGCAGGACGAGCACGACCCCGCCGACACCCCCGAACTGCGCGCGCTCAGCCCGCGCGACGGCCTGCCGGTGTGGGACGCCGACGGCCGGGCCCGGCTCGACCAGCTCGCCAAGATCGGCCTGCAGGCGCCCGACGGCCCGTACGAGACCCTCGGCGGCCTGCTCGCCGACCGGCTCGGCAAGCTGCCCGCGGTCGGCGAGACGGCCGAACTCCCCGGCTGGGAGTTCACCGTCACCGCGGTCGACCGGCACCGCACCAGCCGGGTCGAGGTGCGCCGCACCCGCTCCGAGCACGACCGGGACGACGAGGACGGCCACCGATGAGCGCCCTGCAACTCGCCTTCTCGCTGCTCCTGCTGCTCGGCAACGCCTTCTTCGTCGGCGCCGAGTTCGCCGTCATCACGGTTCGCCGCAGCCAGATCGAACCGCTCGCCGAGGCCGGCGACAAGCGCGCCCGCACCGTGCTGCACGCGCTGTCCAACGTCTCCGCGATGCTGGCCGCCGCCCAACTCGGCATCACCGTCTGCTCGCTGCTGCTCGGCGCGCTGGCCGAACCGACCATCGCGCACCTGCTGGAGCCGGTCTTCCACGCGCTCGGCGTGCCCGACTCGGCGATGCACGTGCTCAGCTACGCCATCGCGCTGAGCCTCGTGGTCTTCCTGCACATGGTGATCGGCGAGATGGTGCCGAAGAACCTGGCGCTGGCCGGACCGGAGAAGGCCGCGCTGTGGCTCGGCCCGCCGCTCGACCGGCTGGCCCGCTGGCTGACCCCGGTGATCGCGTTCCTGAACGCCTTCGCCAACTCGGTGCTGCGGCTGTTCCGGGTCGAACCGAAGGACGAGGTGGACTCGGTCTTCACCAGCGGCCAGCTGCTGCTCCTGCTGGCCGACTCCGGCGAGGCCGGGCTGCTCGACGACAGCCGCCGCGAACGCCTGGAGGACGCCCTGGAGATGGGCGAGCGGCCGGTCACCGAGGTGATGCTGCCCGCCGCCGAACTGGTCACGGTGACCGGCGAGGTGACCGGCGAGCAGGTCCAGCAGCTCGCCGTGCGCACCGGCTTCTCGCGCTTCCCGGTGCTCGACGACACCGGCACCGTCCTGGGCTACCTGCACGTCAAGGACACCCTGGAGGCCGACGACCTCACCGTGCCCGTCCCGGCCCGGCTGTGGCGGCCGATCACCGTGCTGCGCGCCACCCTGCCGCTGGACGACGCCGTCGCGGTGATGCGCCGGGCCGCCGCCCACCTGGCGGCGGTGGTCGACGCCGACGGCCGCCAGCTCGGCCTGGTCGCCCTGGAGGACGTGCTGGAGGAACTGGTCGGCGAGGTCCACGACCCCGACCACCGCCCGCCCGCGGCGGCCTCGCGCTGACCCCGCCCGCGGTGCCGCGCCCGCCGGGGCGCGGCACCGCACCGGCTACGGGGTGACCGTCACCGTCACCGAGGTGAACCCGAGCGAGGTCAGCAGGTTCTGCAGCATCTGCTTGGTGTTCGTCTCGGCGGTGGTGATCAGCCCGGTCTCCTTCGCCGCGGTCTGGATCTTGTCGACCGCCAGCAGCTCCACCTTGTGCTGGTCCTCGGCGGTGTCCGAGGAGAAGAAGTCGCCGATCCGGTCGAACAGCCCGCGCTGCTGGGAGACCACGTACGAGCGCTTCACGTCCAGTGCGGCGTCCGCGAGTTGGGCGTGCGGTATGACGATGGTGGCGCTGAGGCGGTCGGCGGAGACCTTCACCGAGTCCGGGCCGAGCTTGCCGAGGTCCACGTAGGAGTCGACGGTGCCGCCGCCGACGTACAGGGTGCGCGAGCCGAGCAGCGCCGACGGCAGGAACCGGGCCTCCTTGTCCAGGTCGATCACCACCTGGAAGTTGCCGGTCGCCGCGTTGTAACGGCTCATGTTCTGCACGGACTTGAGCAGCACCGGACCGCTCCGGTCGATGGTCTTCTCCTCGAACGGGTTGACCAGACCCGGCAGCCAGCCGAGCTTCCCGGCGCCCAGGAACAGCGCCGCGATCACCGCCAGCGTGATCGGCAGGGAAAGGTACCAGGGCACACGACGCAGCACAGCCGCTCCTCCTCGAGGGGCCGGGTCCTCCACCCGACCCTCGCGCGGCACCTTAGTCCCCGTCACTGACGGCCGTCGATCAGTTCGCCGTACGCCTGGAGGAGATCCGGCAGCCGGAGTGTGGCGAGATCGTCCCGGGTGGGGACGGAGAGCTGGCCGGAGAGGCGCAAGTCCCGGTAGGCGCAGGACTTCTCGTACAGGGTGCGGATGAACCGGCCGTTGCCGAGCTCGTCGATCCAGCCCTCGCCGACCACGTGGCCGCAGATCGAGGCCAGCTCCTCGGCCGCGTCGACGTCCCAGGCGTCGCCGTCGGCGAGCGCCAACTGCGCGCCGATGTCCGCGAGTTCGGCGGGACGGTAGGACGGGAAGTCGACCCGGGTGGTGAACCGCGAGTTCAGGCCCGGGTTGGCGGCCAGCAGCCGGTTCATCCCCTCCGGGTAGCCGGCCAGGATCACCACCAGCCGGTCCCGGTTGTCCTCGGCCCGCTTCAGCAGCACCTGCAGCGCCTCGTCGCCGTACGCGTCGCCCTTGCTGTAGCCGGAGTTGGCCAGCGAGTAGGCCTCGTCTATGAACAGCACCCCGTCCAGCGCCGAGTCGATCAGCTCGTTCGCCTTCACCGCGGTCTGGCCGAGGAACTCGCCCACCAGGTCGGCACGCTGAGCCTCCACCAGGTGGTCGCCGGAGAGCAGGCCGAGGGCGTGGAAGACCCGGCCGAGGATCCGCGCCACGGTGGTCTTGCCGGTCCCGGAGGGCCCGGAGAAGACGAAGTGCCGCTTCGGCGGCTGCACCGGCAGGCCGCGGTCGGCGCGCAGCCGCGCCATCCGCAACTGTGCGGACAGCGCCCGGACCTGACGCTTCACCGGGTCCAGGCCGACCATCGCCTCCAGTTCGGCCAGCGCCTGGTCCAGCTCCATCCGGGCGGCCGGCCGCGGGTTCGGCCCGGCGGGCGGAATTGCCGCCGCCGCGGGCCAGTTGCCCAACCGCTGGGGTAACTGCGGGGCCTCGGTGACCCGTTCGGCGAGCTGGCCGCCGCGCGGCTCCCCGGCCGGCTGGGCCCGCTCCGGCTCGCCGCCCTCCGGCTCGGCCGCCGCGAGCTGCTCCGGCTCGGCGAGGTCGAGCGGCTGGTAGTCGCCGCTCTCCAGCAGCCCGTCCTCGGTGGCGATGGCGGCGAGCCGCTGCGCGGTGTCCATGAACGACGGGTCGGCCCGGTGCACCGCCCGGTACAGCGGCAGCGCCGCCGCGCTGCGCCCGGCCCCCTCGTACGCCCGGCCCAGCCAGTAGCGCAGCTCCTTGCGCTGCGGCTGCTCGGACCGGCAGCGGGCCAGCGAGGCGGCCAGCGGGCGCTGCGCCTGCGCGCACATGTCGAGGCGGACCCGGGCCATCCCGGCGAACAGGCCGGCCTCGATGCCCAGCACCGGGTCGTCCAGCAGCCGGTCGGTGTCCCGGATCAGCTGCTCCCAGTCCTTCAGCAGGTAGGCGCGGCAGGCGTGCAGGAAGCGCACCGCGGGGTCCCGCTCGGGCGGCGGGCAGTCGGTGAGCGCCTGGTCGAGCTCGGCGAGGTGGCGGCCGTCCAGCCAGTGCGAGGCGTGCGCCAGGGCCAGGTCGTGCTCGGTCTCCAGCACCGGCTGCACCCACCAGCCCAGCCAGTACCAGGAGCTGAGCGGCCGCCGGTGCCGGTCGCGCTGCTCGCCGAACCGGTCGCGGTGCCGCTGCATCGCCAGCAGCGCGCCCGCGGTGTCGCTGCGCAGCGCGTGCAGGCCCAGCCAGGCGTCGGCCATGCCCGGGTCCAGCTGCACCGCGGCCCGGAACTCCTCCTCCGCGCGGGCGTACGAGCCGGCCGCGTAGGCGTCCATGGCGCGCGTCCAGGCGCGGTCGGCCTCCGGCTCGGGCCCCGCCTCGGCGGGCCCCTTGCCGCCGGAACTCTCCACCGTCACTGACGCCCCCCGCCAGACCTCGGGACGCATACGCGCCTGCGTGGCATGGTACCGGCGCAGCGGAGATCCGGAAGGGTGCCGCACCGTTCAAATGGCGAGAGACAGCCGGGTGTTGGCGCGGCGGAGGGTGCCGGAGAAGGGAGAACGGCGCCTCCGGCTCACGGGGGAACAAGCCGGAGACGCCGTGTCTGTGGTTGCGGAATCAACTAATCTCCGCGACACGCAGAACTTAGATCCTCACGACGTCGCAGGTCAAGGCGGGTTCTACCGGTTCACTCAGGGTGCTCCCGGCGATTCGGCCGGTGACCCCGTCGACCCGCAGCGCGGCGTACGGACGGCTCGGGTCGGCGGCGAAGTGCGCCCGCTCGGCGCGTACCCAGCCCGCCCAGAACTCGGCCAGTTCCGGCCCGTCCCGGCGCTCCCCGCGGGCCTGCGCGGCCGCCTGGTCCAGCTCCATCCACAGCAGCGCGGCCAGGTGCGGCCGGACCGCCCGGCGGCCCGCGCCCACGCCCTCCAGCAGCACCACCGGGGCCGGCGGCACCGCGCGGGTGTCCGCGAAGCGCCGCCGGGTCCAGTCGTAGACGCCGTGCCGGGCGGTCTCGCCGCGGGCCAGCGGGTCCAGCAGCTGGGCGCGCAGCCGCTCCACCCAGCCGAACGGCTCGGCGTGCGTGGCCAGGTCGTCCAGGTGCACCACGGGGGCGCCGCCCAGCTCGGCGGCCAGCCGTTCGGCGAAGGTGGTCTTCCCCGACCCGGCGTGCCCGTCCACCGCGACCAGTCGCACCGGCCCGAGCGAGGACGGCAGCGCGCGCAGCCCGGCGGCGAGCGCGGGCAGGTCGGGGAAGGCGTCGGGGGTGCTCATACCGGCCAGCCTACGGGTTGGCATGAACCGGTTCAGTAGAGCCGTGGGTGATCCCGGAGGGCACCGGCGGTGCGGCGCCCTCGCCGAGACGTCGGACTCAGGCCGCGCGGCGGTCGCGCTGCACGGGCAGGAACGCCCGCACCGCGCGGTGGGCCCCGGCGTGCGAGAACGGCTGGGTGCGCCAGTCCAGCGCGGTGGGCAGCGCCACCAGCGACTCGAAGCCGTCCTGCGCCTCGTGCTCCTCGCACTCGGGCAGGTCCGCGGTGGGCGCGCCGGTGCCCCGGCAGATGGCGGGGGAGAAGGGGTGCCACGCGGAGGGCAGCACCGCGTGCTGGGGGAGGCTCTCCTCGTCCCCGATCAGGGCGATCGGGCGGTCGCACTCCGGGCAGTGCACCCGGACGATGTCCCAGGTGTCGGCCGCGCCCGGGTCCGCCCCGAAGGCGGGCTCGGGCGCGCTGCGTTCGTCCTCGACGTCGGGACGCTGGTCGGTGGAAGGCATCGGATCCCCCTCGGATCGGGCCGGAGTCTCTCGTTAGTCCGGGCCACCACCAGCACTTCCCTGTGACGGGGGGTCATAACCCTGCACTCCGGCGCACGATGATGCATCGTCTGTGTCCTTGGCCACATTCCGTTGGCATGTGCCCCCCGAATGCGCCCCCCGTGAGCTGTCTGCACAGCCCCCGCCGCATCGAGTAGGTTGACGCCTTGTGGAGGAACTCGACCAGCGCATCGTCCAGCTGCTGCTGCAGGACGGACGGATGAGCTACACCGACCTGGGCAAGGCCACCGGCCTGTCCACCTCGGCCGTGCACCAGCGGGTGCGCAGGCTCGAGCAGCGCGGCGTGATCCGCGGCTACACCGCGATCGTCGACCCCGAAGCGGTCAACCTGGCGCTCACCGCGTTCATCTCGGTCAAGCCCTTCGACCCCAGCGCCCCCGACGACACCCCCGAGCGCCTGGAGGGCCTGCCCGAGATCGAGGCCTGCCACAGCGTCGCCGGCGACGAGAACTACATCCTCAAGGTCCGGGTCCCCGGCCCCGGCGACCTGGAGGACCTGCTGGCCCGGATCCGTACCGCCGCCGGCGTCTCCACCCGCACCACGGTCGTCCTCTCCACCCCGTACGAGGCGCGCCCCCCGAAGCTCTGACCCCGCTGTCCGGAGTGCGAGACTGGTCGCCATGACCGAACGCACCGTCCGGACCGTGCTGCTGCGCGGCGGAAACGTCTACAGCCCCGCCGACCCGTTCGCCACCGCCATGCTGGTCGAGGGCGAGCACATCGCCTGGGTGGGCAGCGACGGAGCCGCCGAGGCGTACGCCGACACCGCCGACGAGATCGTCGAGCTGGACGGCGCGCTGGTCACCCCCGCCTTCGTCGACGCCCACGTGCACGCCACCGCCACCGGCCTGGCGCTCACCGGCCTCGACCTCACCGGCACCCCCACGCTCGCCGAGGCCCTGCACCGGATCGGCCGGTTCACCGCCGACTACCCCGGCGGCGTGCTGATCGGCCACGGCTGGGACGAGACCCGCTGGCCCGAGCGCCGCGCCCCCTCGCTCGCCGAACTCGACGCCGCGGCCGGCGGCGCCGCGCTCTACCTCTCGCGCACCGACGTGCACTCCGCGCTCGCCACCACCGCGCTGCGCGCCCTGGTCCCGGCGCTGACCGCCGCGCCCGGCTTCGACGCCGACGGCCCGCTCACCCGCGACGCCCACCACGCCGTCCGCCGCGCCGCGCTGGCCCACCTCACCCCCGAGCAGCGCCGCACCGCGCAACTCGCCACCCTGCGGCGGGCCGCCGAACTCGGCATCGGCGCGCTGCACGAGTGCGCCGGCCCGGACATCTCCTCCGAGGACGACCTCACCGCCCTGCTCGACCTCGCCGCCCGGACCCCCGGCCCCGAGGTGTACGGCTACTGGGGCGAGCTCGGCGCCGTCGACACCGCCAAGCGGCTCGGCGCGGTCGGCGCCGGCGGCGACCTGTTCGCCGACGGCGCCCTCGGCTCGCACACCGCCTGCCTGCACGACGCGTACGCCGACGCCCCGCACACCGGCACCGCCTACCTGACGGCCGCTCAGATCGCCGACCACGTCACCGCCTGCACCGAGGCGGGCCTGCAGGCCGGGTTCCACGCCATCGGCGACGCCGCGATCACCGCGGTCCTCGAGGGCGTCCGGGAGGCCGGGACGCGGCTCGGCGCGGCCCGGGTGAAGGCCCTGCGGCACCGCGTCGAGCACGCCGAGGCGCTCTCCTACGAGACCGTCGCCGCGTTCGCCGAACTCGGCCTCACCGCCTCCGTCCAGCCCGCGTTCGACGCCGCGTGGGGCGGACCGTCCGGCATGTACGCCGAGCGGCTCGGCGCGGAGCGGGCCGCGGCGCTGAACCCGTTCGCGGCGATGCTGCGGGCCGGCATCCCGCTGGCCTTCGGCTCCGACGCCCCCGTCACCCCGCTCGACCCGTGGGGCACGGTGCGGGCCGCCGCCTTCCACCGCACCCCCGAGCACCGGATCTCGGTCCGCGCCGCCTTCACCGCCCACACCCGCGGCGGCTGGCGCGCCCTCGGCCACGACCAGGACGGCGTGCTGGTCCCCGGCGCCGTCGCCTCCTACGCGATCTGGGCCACCAGCGACCTGGTCGTCCAGGCCCCCGACACCCGCATCGCCGGCTGGTCCACCGACCCCCGCTCCGGCACCCCCGGCCTCCCCGACCTCACCCCCGGCGAGCCCCTCCCCACCTGTCTGTGCACGGTGGTCCGCGGCGAGACGGTGTACACGCGTCCCTAGGACGCACCACCCGGGGCCCTGCGGGGTGCGCGAGGGGCAGTCCCCCGTTTGGCTTATCCTCGGTGGACGTCGTCCGAGGTAGAGAGGTCGTGCGCAGGTGGCACTGCCCGTTTCGCAGGAGCGCCCGGGGGCCCGGGGGTGGTGGGTCCGGACGGGGCTCGCCGCGGGGAGCGGGCTGGCCATGGCGCTGGCGTTCCCGCCGTACGACCTGTGGCCGTTGTCGATCGTCGGGGTGGCGGGGCTCGCGCTGCTGACCCGGGGGCGGCGGGCCCGGCACGGGGCGTGGCTGGGCTTCGCGTTCGGGGTGCCGTTCTTCGTGGTGCTGCTGTCGTGGCTGCGGGTGATCGGCTGGGACGGCACGGTCGGCCTGTCGGTGATCGAGGCGGGCTTCGTGGCGCTGATGGGCGCCGGGCTGGCGCTGACCTCGAGGCTCAAGGGCTGGCCGCTGTGGGGCGCGATGCTCTGGGTGACCCAGGAGTGGGCGCGCGACCGGCTGCCGTTCGGCGGGTTCCCGTGGGGCCGGCTGGCGTTCGCCAACACGGCCAGCCCGTACACGCCGCTGGCGGCGCTCGGCGGCGCCCCGCTGGTGACCTTCGCGGTGGCCCTGACCGGCACCCTGCTCGCCTGGGCGGCGCTGCGCCTGCGTTCGGCTCGTAGGACGGCCACCGTGCCGCCGGTGCGCGCGGCGGCGTTCGGCTCGCTCGGCGCGGTCGCGCTGGTGCTGGTCGGCTACCTGGTGCCGGTGCCGACCGGGGCGGCCGACACCGTGAAGGTGTCGATCGTCCAGGGCAACGTGGACCGCCCCGGCATGGACTTCCTGGGCCGCCCGATGGAGGTGCTCAACAACCACGCCTCCGCCACCGAGCAGCTCGCCGCGGACATCGCGGCCGGCAAGGTCGCCAAGCCGGACGTGGTGATCTGGCCGGAGAACGCCTCCGACCTCGACCCGTTCACCGACCCCGCCGCGCGGGCCCGGATCGACGAGGCCGTGCAGTCGGTCGGCGTGCCGACCCTGGTCGGCGCGCTGGTGGACGGCCCCGACGCGCAGCACGTGCAGAACGAGGGCATCGTCTGGGACCCGGTGACCGGCCCCGGCGACTCGTACACCAAGCAGCACCCGGTGCCGTTCGGCGAGTACGTGCCGTTCCGCTCCGAGCTGTCCCAGGTGATCACCCGCCTGCAGCGGGTCGCCCGGGACTTCTACCCCGGCAAGGGCAGCGGCGTGATGCAGCTCGGCCCGGCCAGGATCGGCGACGTGATCTGCTTCGAGGTGGCGTACGACGAGATCGTCCGCGACACCGTCAACCAGGGCGGGCGGGTGCTGGTCGTGCAGACCAACAACGCCACCTACGCCAGGACCGGGCAGACCGAGCAGCAGCTGGCGATGTCCCGGCTGCGGGCGGTGGAGCACGGCCGCGCGGTGCTGATCGCGGCGACCAGCGGCGTCAGCGCGGTGATCACGCCGGACGGCTCGGTGGTGATGCGCAGTCAGGAGCTCGACCAGGAGGTGCTGAACGCGGTGGTCCCGCTGCGCGACGGCACCACGGTGGCCGACCGGGTGGGCGCGGTCCCGGAGTGGGTGCTGGCCCTCGGCGGGCTGCTGGCCTGCGGCGTCGCGGTGGCGGCCGGGGTACGGCGGCGCCGCGCGGTCGGAACACCGCAGGACGCCGACACGTTGTCCACGGTGGCGCCGTAGACGCGGCCGGAGACTCCGGCCGGTGCGGAAGAGCGGCACCGCGATGGAGTGGATTCGTACCGTGACCCAGCAAGCAACCCCGTCCCGTCCGGCGCGCCGCGGGCGGCTCGCCAGGATCATGCCGCTGCTGATCGCCGCCTGGGTGGTGCTGGAGATCTGGCTGGTCACGGTGGTGGCCGGCGCGATCGGCTGGTTCCTGACGCTGGTGCTGCTGCTCGCCGGGGTGTTCCTCGGCGGCGCGGTGATCAAGCGGGCCGGGGCGCGCGCCTTCCGCGCCGCGGTCGAGCAGTCCCGCGACCCGCAGTCCGCGCAGCCGCAGACCGGCACCAGCATGACGGTGCTGGGCGGCCTGCTGCTGATCCTGCCGGGCTTCCTGTCCGACCTGGTGGCGGTGACCTTCCTGCTGCCGCCGACCCGCGCGCTGTGGCGCACCCTCGGCCGCCGGGTCACCGGCGCCGCGCTGCGCTCCACCGCCCCGCTCGGCACCGACACCTTCGCCGACGCCGCGCGCCTGCAGGAGCAGCTGCGCATCCACCGCCCGGACGGCAAGGTCATCCAGGGCGAGGTCGTCGACCCGCCGACCGGCCCGCAGGGCCCGGACACCGCCTACCGCCCGCCGATCACCCCGTGAGTCTCGCCGCCTGAGACGTGGGAAAGGTCTGAGACGTGGGAAAGCCGAAGGGCCCCGGAATCCGGGGCCCTTCGGCAGTGGTGCGGTGTTCGCGCTTGCTGTGTTCGCGCTTCTCGGGGACCTGCTACGCGGACTTGCGCGAGTCGCGCGGGTGGACGGCGAGGTTCATGCCGCCCGAGCGGAGCACGGCCAGCCGTTCGGCCAGCACCTCCTCCAGCTCCTCGCGGGTCCGACGCTCCATCAGCATGTCCCAGTGGGTGCGGGTGGGCTTGGTCTTCTTCTCCTCCGGCTCCTCGCCGTCGAGGAGCATGGCCTCCTGGCCACAGAACCGGCACTCCCACACCGAGGGGATCTCCGCTTCCACGGAGAACGGGACCTCGAAGCGGTGTCCGTTCTGACATGCGTATTCGACGGTCTGGCGCGGCGCCAGATCAATACCGCGGTCGGTCTCGTAGCTCGTCGCCCCGAGTCGCGTGCCGCGGAGAGCTCGCTCGCTCATGAATCGTGCCTCCCGGGCTTCTTGCCCACAGGACTAGTGGTCGCTGTCTTCGTCGGTGGGTCCAACGTTCGGCCTTCGACGAAGATTCCCGTCCCGGGACATGCGTCGCCTGTCGTGCCGCCCCTGTTTGTACCCATGGTCGCCCGATTTGTCACATCTGAGCGGTGATATCACCCGGCGTGTCACATTTTGTACACACTCTGACCGGAACAGGGAAGCGACACGGCGGCACCTTTCCCGGGTTGCTTCACCACACCGGACGGGGCTGCCCCGGCGCGCCGTCCTTGGACAGCTCCACCGACAGGTCCACCCCGACCGGCTCGACCACCACCTCGGCCGGCACCGGGTCGGGCGCGGCCGCCTCGGTGCGGGTGTCGCGGTGCGGGAGCAGGGCGATCACCGCGTCGCGCAGCCGGGCGGGGGCCTCCTCGTCCAGCGGGTCGACGGTGACCGGGACCTGGACGCGGACCGGGGCGGCGGTGCCGATCCGGGCGTAGCCGCGGCCGGGCGGGGTCTGCGCGGCGGGCGCGATGTCCAGGGCCACGCCGAGTGCGGCGGAGCCGGAGTCGGCGGTCACCGGGCCGAGCACCACCCGGGCGCGGGTGCAGGTGCGCACGGTGGGAGAGATCCGGTCGCGGGCCTCCAGGTCGTCGACGAAGACCACCGTGACCCGCGCCGCCCGGCCATGGCGCAGCGGGACCTCCAGCAGCTCCTGCGGGTCGGTGCGGCCCTCGGCGTGGGCCAGTTCGGACAGCTCGGTCGGGTGGTCCAGCAGGATCCACAGCGGACGGGTGACGTCCTCCGGCGCGGCCACCCCGTGGTGGCGGGCCGCGTTCAGCGCGACCAGCCGGCGCTCGGTCTCCTGCGCCACCCACTCCAGCGCGGCCAGCGCCCCGTGCAGGCTGGTCTCCACGGTGTGCACGCCCGGGCGGTTGACCAGGCAGGCGTGCTCGCCGGTGCCCGCGCCGTCCACCACCACCAGGTCGCCGTGCGGCAGCGCCTGCAGCGCGATCGAGCGCAGCAGCGTGGAGGTGCCGAACCCGGCCGCGCCGAGCGCCAGCAGGTGCGGCTCGGCGGAACGCGGCCCGACCCGCCAGACCACCGGCGGCTGCTGCTCGGTGACCAGCCCGTCCTGGCTGATCGGAATGCTGCGGTGGCTGCCCGAGCCGTCGGTGAAGCCGAGGACGATCTCGCCCGGCGCGGTGACGAAGCGCTGCGCGACGATGTCGGCGGGCAGCGGTGCCAGCGCCGTCACCCGCAGCCGGTTGGACTCCTCGTCCCAGTCGAAGCGGTACTCCCGGGTGCGGCCCGCCTTGCCCTGCACCACCTGCTCGATCCGGGCCCGGGCGGCCGGCTCGGTGTCCGTGAAGTACGGCGGGTAGGCCAGCTCCAGCGCGGCGAGCTTGCCGTCCGCGTCGAACTCCCAGCTGCCGAACGCCTGCTTGTAGCTGCCGTCCAGGCTGTACATCGGGCAGACGTCGTCCAGCCCGCCGAGGTACGGGGTGAGCGCGGCGTACAGCGCGGTCAGCTTCACGTCCGCGACGTCCGGCTCGGGCGTGCGCGGCGCCCTGGGACTGCGGCCGACCCAGGCGGCGGAGGCGACCAGCGCGACGACCGCCAGCAGCGGGCCGTGCGGCAGCAGGAAGACGCCGACCAGCACGGCCACGGCGACCAGCAGCGTCGGGCCGCGCCGCTCCTTCGGGGTGGCCGCCCAGCGGGCCTTCGCCCAGTCGGCGTGGCGGCGCAGGCCGCGCCCGATCAGCGCGAGCGGGGCGAACATGTCGGCGGCGTGGTCGCCGGCGGTGCGGGCGAGGTCGCGGCCCCGGGTGAGGTGGCGGTTGAGGGGCATGGGGGGCTCCGAGGACGGGTGGGACGGGGGGACGGCCGGCCGGGGCCGGATGTGGCGAAAGGCCCGGGCGGTGGGATCCGCGCCCGGGCCGGGAAGAGCTGGGCCCGTCAGAACTTCAGGCCGCCGATCAGACTGGCCAGGCTCGCACCGCCCGCCTGGATGCTCGGCGCGATCGAGGAGCCCGCGACGTAGAACCCGAACAGCGCACACACCAGGGCGTGGGAGATCTTCAGCCCGTCCCGGCGGAAGAACAGGAAGGCGATGACGCCGAACAGAACGATGCCGGAGATGGAGAGAATCACGGGATGCTCCTCACGAGGGGCGGGGACAGTGTGACGGAAAGTCTCTTTATCGTGACAAGAAGTAACGGCTGATGCGGTGCGGCAAACGGGTGGATCTGTCCGGACCGACCGGATCGGCGGTATACGTCCAGCGGGCCGGACCCGGCGCACTCAGGCGTCCCCACGCCGGGCGCCACTCCTCCCGGCGTGCTCGGTTTTCGCTCGAACGGCCGTCTGGAACCACACTCGGGTGGCGTCCGATAGCGTTCTCGATTGGCACGACCACGACGCCGGAAGCCCCCGCGGGGCCCCGAACTGAGAGGCAGCACGCCATGACCGAGTCCACCCCGTCCACCGCAGGCCAGCCCGACGCCGAGGTGATCGCCCTGGCCGGCAAGCTGTTCGACGCCGCCCGCGCGGGCGACGCCCAGCTGCTCGCCGCCTACCTGGACGGCGGCGCCCCGGCCAACCTCTCCAACGAGGGCGGCGACTCCCTGCTGATGCTCGCCGCCTACAACCAGCAGGCCGCCGCGGTCTCCGTGCTGCTGGAGCGCGGCGCCGACCCCAACCGGGCCAACGACCGCGGCCAGACCCCGCTGGCCGGCGCCGTCTTCAAGGGCTCGGTGGAGATCGTCGACGCCCTGCTCGCGGCCGGCGCCGACCCGCACGGCGGCGTCCCGTCCGCCCTCGACGCGGCCCGGATGTTCGGCAAGCACGAGCTGATCGCCAAGCTCACCGCCCCCGCCGCGGGAGCCTGAACCCGGCTCGTACCCTAGGTACCCATGGAGATCCGCACCACCGGCTTCGGACACCCCGACGCCCAGCAACTCGCCGCCGAGGTCCAGCAGGAGTACGTCCGCCGCTACGGCGAGGGCGACCTGACCGTCATGGCCACCGACCACTTCGACCCGCCCGCCGGGCTGTTCGTGGTCGGCTACCTGGACGGCCGGCCGGTGGCCTGCGGCGGCTGGCGGGCCAAGGAGTCCGACGCCGACGGACTGCGCGCGGGCGACGCCGAGCTGAAGCGGATGTACGTGGTGCCCGCCGCCCGCGGCAAGGGCTACGCCCGCGCCGTGCTGCGCCACCTGGAGCGGACCGCGGTGAGCGCCGGCCGCACCCGCCTGGTGCTGGAGACCGGCGACCAGCAGCCCGAGGCGATCGCGCTGTACGACTCCGAGGGGTACCTGCCGATCCGGAAGTTCGGCTACTACAAGGACTACGAGAGCAGCGTCTGCATGGGCAAGGAGCTCGCCGACGTGCTGTAACTTTCGCTCCGCGCACGGCAGTCGCAGCGGCCGCGACCCCGCCTGACGGGGCCGCGGCCGCTGCGCGTCCGCCCGCTGCGCCGCAGGTCGGGGCGGGGGCGTCGAAGCACCGTCGAACCGGTGTCGAATCCGGGCCGTCCGACGGTCCGCCGGGTGCCGTGCGGGGTCCGTTGCCGGGGCCGGAGCGGGGACCGTACGTTCCGGATCCCACCCACCCCCGGAAGGACGAACCCATGGCTGCAGCAGTGCGCCGCCCCGGACCGGAACGGCGGCCCGAGCGCCGCGAGACGCCCCGCCCCGGCCGCCGCGCCCTCGCCGCGCTGGCCCTCGCCGCGGCCGGCGGCCTGCTGGCCGCCGCCGTCGGCAGCTCGGCCACCGCGGCCGGGCCCACCCTGCGTGACCTCGCCGAGGCCAAGAGCCGGTACGTCGGCACCGCCCTCGCCGTGTCCAACCTCTCCAACTCCACCGTCGCCGGCCTCGCCGGCACCCAGTTCGACATGGTCACCCCCACCAACGAGATGAAGTGGGACACCACCGAGGCCTCCGACAACAACTTCAACTTCGGCCCCGGCGACCAGATCGTCTCCTTCGCCAAGGCCCACAGCATGCGGGTCCGCGGCCACACCCTGGTCTGGCACAGCCAGCTCCCGTCCTGGGTCTCCAACCTGCCCGCCGCCCAGGTCCAGGCCGCGATGGAGGACCACGTCACCACCGAGGCCACCCACTACAAGGGCCAGGTCTACTCCTGGGACGTCGTCAACGAGCCCTTCAACGAAGACGGTTCGCTGCGGTCCAGCCCGTTCACCAACGCGATGGGCGTCGGCTTCATCGCGGACGCGCTGCGCACCGCGCACGCCGCCGACCCGAACGCCAAGCTCTACCTGAACGACTACAACATCGAGGGCCTGGGCGCGAAGAGCGACGCCATGTACCAGCTGGTCTCCTCGCTCAAGTCGCAGGGCGTGCCGATCGACGGGGTCGGCTTCGAGAGCCACTTCATCACCGGTCAGGTCCCCAGCAGCCTGAAGGCCAACATGCAGCGCTTCACCGCGCTGGGCGTGAACGTCGCCGTCACCGAGCTCGACGACCGGATGCCCGTCCCCGCCAGCTCCGCCAACCTCGCCCAGCAGGCCACCGACTACGCCAACGTCTTCAACGCCTGCCTGGCCGTCACCGGCTGCGTCGGCGTCTCCCAGTGGGCCGTCGGCGACCCCGACTCGTGGATCCCCGGCTTCTTCTCCGGCTACGGCGCGGCCACCATGTACGACGACAACTACCAGCCGAAGCCCGCGTACAACGCCGTGGCCACCGCGCTCGGCGGCTCGGTCAGCGCCAGCCCGTCGCCCTCCGGCTCGCCGTCCTCCTCCGCGTCGCCCTCGCCCTCGTCGTCACTCTCTTCCTCGCCTTCGTCCTCGCCGTCCGGTGGGGCCGGGTGCAAGGTGAGCGCGGTGGTGAACGGCTGGAACACCGGGCTGACCGAGAACCTCACCGTCACCAACACCGGCTCCACCGCGGTGAACGGCTGGGCGCTGACGTTCACCCTGCCCGGCGGACAGGCCGTCACCAACTCCTGGAACGCGACCATCGCTCCGGCCTCCGGGCAGGTCACCGCCACCAACCTGAGCTACAACGCGGCCATCGCCCCCGGCGGCACCGCGAGCTTCGGCTTCCAGGCCAACCACACCGGCAACGCCGCGGCCGCCACCGGCTTCACCCTGAACGGGGTGGCCTGCACGACCGGCTGACACCGGTCCGTACCACGGGTGCGCGGCAGGAGCGGGTCGGCGCTCCCGCCGCGCACCCGTCCGCGCGCCGCGGGGAAATTGCCTGGCGGGGCGGGGGCGGGTCCGGCAGGGTGGCTGGCGATGAGCACTTCACGAACGACCGGTGGGGCGGACGCCGCTGCTGCCACGGGCGGCGAGCTGGCCGACGGCGAGCTGCGGCGGATCGCCGCGCGGCTGGTGCGGGTCCGCGGTGTGGTGGGCGTCTGCCTCGGCGGCAGCCGCGCGCGGGGCGCGGCGGCGCCCGGGTCCGACTACGACCTGGGCCTCTACTACCGGCCGGGCACGCTCGACACCGAGGCGCTGCGCCGGCTGGCCGCCGAGCTCTGCGGTGCCCCCGTCGAGGTCGCCGAACCCGGCGGCTGGGGTCCGTGGGTGGACGGCGGGGCCTGGCTGGAGATCGCCGGCGCCCGCGTCGACTGGATCTACCGCGACCTCGCCCGGGTCCGCCACTACGCCGCCGAGGCCCGGGCCGGCCGCTACGAGACCGGCGTGCAGCCCGGGCACCCGTACGGGGTGCCGTCCTACGCCTACGTCGGCGAACTCGCGCTCGGCCGGGTGCTCGCCGACACCGACACCGAACTGACCCTCCTGCAAGCCGAACTCGCCCCCTTCCCACCCGCGTTGGCCGCCCGCCTGGAAGCCGACGCCGCCTGGGAGGCTCCCTTCCTGCTGGCGAACGCCCGCAAGGGCGCGAAGCGCGGCGACGCCGCCTACGTGTCCGGCTGCCTGTTCCGCACCGTCGGCCTGCTCGCCCACGCCCTGCACGGCCGAGCCGGCCGCTGGCTGATCAACGAGAAGGGCGCCATCACCGCCACCGCCCGACTCTCCTGTGCCCCACCGGACTTCGCCCACCGCGCGCAGTGCCTCTTCACCCCCGCCGCCACCGACCCGACCGCCCTCGCCGCCCTCCTGGACGCCGCGGACGCGCTGACGGCGGACGTGCTGGGAGGTGGGGTCGCATGAGCGCTGCGGTCGAACTGACCACCGCGCGGCTGCGGTTGAGGCAGTGGCGGGAGGACGACCTGGAGCCGTGGGCGGCGATGAACGCCGATCCGGAGGTGCGGCGGCATCTCGGGCCGGTGCTGACGGGGGAGCAGGCGGTGGCGTCGATGGCGGGGTTTCAAAGGGAGTTGGGGGAACGGGGCTGGGGCTGGTGGGCGGTGGAGGCGGTCGACGGCGGGGAGTTCCTGGGCTTCGCCGGGCTCGACCCGGTCGATGAGGAGATGCCGTTCGACGGGGTGGAGATCGGCTGGCGGCTCAAGCGCGCCGCCTGGGGCCACGGCTACGCCACCGAGGCGGCACGCGCCGTCCTGCGGTACGGCTTCGAGGAGTTGGGCCTGCCGGAGATCCTCGCGGTCACCGTGCAGGACAACCTCCGCTCCCGCGCGGTGATGGAGCGGCTCGGCATGACGTACGACCCGGCCGACGACTTCCTCGACCCGACCGTCCCGCCCGGACCCCTCCAGCGCGGCGTGCTCTACCGCCTCGCGAGGCCGAGTAGCTGACGGTACGTCAACCGCCCGAGGAATCACGGTGATCGACTTCGGCTCGGGGCCGCCGATGATTATCCTCTCTGCTGACGACGGAACGACCGTCGCACGGGGCGGGGGAGCAGTGGTGGACGAGCCGGGGCGTGCGGAGCTGGACTCGCTGGTGTTCTGGGTCACCGACGGCGAGGAGCCAGACGGCGAGGGCGGTGCGGAGACCATGGGCGTCTTCGGCCGCGGCCGGGAGGCGGTGCTGCGCCGGGTGCCGCTCGGTCCGCTGCGCAGGAACCTGGACGAGACGGTCGGTGCGTTGCAGGAGCTGTTCGAGCGGATCGCCGAGAAGGGCGGACCGCTGCCGCTGAAGGAAGTGCAGCTCAGCTTCGAGGTGTCGGCCGCCGGCGGGATCCAACTGGTCGGCACCGGCCAGGTGCAGGGCACCCGGGGGATCACCTTCGTCTTCGGTCGCTGAGACCGCCCGGTGGCGGGTTTCGCGGCGCTGCTGATCGGCGCCAGCGACTACGAACAGCGCGGCATCACCCCGCTGCCGTTCGTCCGGGGCGACCTCGAGCGCCTCGGCGAGGCGCTCACGGCGCGCGGTGTGCGGGTGGTGACGCCGCGTCCGCGCGGGCAGGTCAGCGCCAACTTCGTCAACGGCGAGGTCAGCGACTTCCTGCGGCAGGCCCGGAGCGGCGACAGTCTGCTGATCTGCCTGACCGGCCACGGCCTGCACGCCAACGGCCACGACTACCTGATCCCCGAGGACCTGCACCCCGCCGTGACCCCGCTGTGGCGCGGCTGCGTCGCCATCGACTGGCGCCAGGAGGTGGAGAACACCCGCGCCGCGCAGGTGCTCTTCCTGATCGACGCCTGCCGCGAGGGCGTCCAGCAGGACACCATGGGCGCCGTCGGCTGGGCCAGCGGCAAGGCCCTCGCGGTCGCCGGCCGCAAGGTCGCCCACCTGTACGCCTGCTCGCCGGGCCAGGTCGCGCTCTTCGTCGGCGCGCGCCGCTCCTCCCCCGAGGGCTCGTTCAGCCTGTTCTCCCGCGCGGTCCGCGACGTCCTCGCCGAACACCCCGCCCCGCTCGACCTCGAACAGCTCCGCATCGCCACCCAGGACCGCATCGACCGCCTCCACCGCGACCACGCCAAGCCGGGCCCGCCCCAGCGCATCCGCGTGCTCACCGACGTCGACCAGACCGCGTTCCAGGTGGCGGGCCCGCTGCTGATCGAACCACCGCCACCGGTGGCGGAGTTGACCGCCGCGGTCGGTGAGGTCCGGTCGATGGCGCCGGACTTGGCGGCCCCGCCCGCGCCGAGCGATCCGCGCGAGCTGCTGGCCGCGGCGCTGCTGGACGTCCTGGGCTACGGGCGCACCGAGCGCCTCGCCCAGTTCGCCGCCGTCGGCCCGGCCGGCGACCTGGTGGAGCTGGGCCTGCAACTGCGGCCGGAGGTCGTCGAGGTGATGTGGGCGGCCGCGGCCCGCGCCCGTCCGGTCGACGGGTTGGTGGAGCTGGCCGGTCTGCTGTGGGACCGCGGCCAGCGGTCGGCCGGCGAGCAGTTGGTGGTGGCGGCGGTGCAACTGCGCGCGGCCGAGGAGCTGTTCGCGGCGCTCGACGCCGCCGTCGGAGAGCCCGGCCACCGGTTGCGGGCGGTCGCGCTGGACGGGCTGCTGCGGCTGCCGGCTCATCAACTAGCGCAAAGCATAAGGGGGTTGCGGGAGGCCGGGCGGGCCGAGACGGTCGAGCTCGCACTCTCCGGGCCTCGAACGGTGGAGGAGCTGCCCGACCTGCTGGCCGCGCTCGTTGCGGCCGGCCTGCACGCGGAGGCCGAGCGGCTGCTCGCGGAGGCCGCGCGGGACTGCGCCGCCGAGGAGATCGACTTCCTGCTGCGCTCCCTGCCCGAGGACGGTGCGGCCGGTCGCACCGGCGTGGTCGGCGCGCTGGCCACCGGCGCACTGGACCGGCTGGTCCGCTGGGCGGCGTTGCGCGGGCCGGACGACCCGGGGGCGTTCGTGGCGTCGGTGCTGGGTGCGGCGGTCCGGCAGCGGAACGACCTGCCCGCGCTGCTGATCGCGTTGCGGGAAGGGGCCGGTCCGGAGCAGGTGCAGGCGGCCAGGCTGGTCTGCGCCGGACTCGAAGCGGTGCGCCTGGAGGCCCTGGTGGGGCAGCTGCTGGAGCTGGGCGAGACCGCCGAGGCGGGCGAGCTCGTGGCGTTCGGCCTGACCTCGTTCCGGCCCGTGGAAGCGGCCCGGCTCGCGGCGGCGCTGTACGCGGGCGGGCAGGCGGAGCAGGCCGGGAGCCTGCTCGCCGCGCTGGCGGGGGCCGACGTGCCGGAGATGGGCGCCTTCCTCCAGGAGGCCGGGCAGGGCGCCCTGCTGGACGCGGCCGTCGAGCGGCTGGCCGACACCCTCGCCCCGGAACGCGTCGCCGACCTGGTCGCCGACCTGAGGGGGCGTCAACTTCTCTCGCTGGCCGAAATCCTGCGCGGCGCCGTGCTCTGGCGGCGCCCGGCCGCCGAGCTGCTGATCCTCCTGGCGACCGCGCGTGAGGAGGACCGTCCGGGACTGGTCGAACGGATCGGCGCACTGCCGCACCCCGCTGAGGACCTGGCCACGCTCATCGCGATGCCCGGCCACCCGGAACTGCAGGCCGCGTACGGGCCGGCGATGGCCCATGCGGCGATTCCCGCTCATCGCGGGGAGGCGCGGACCGAGGTGCTCGGCGAGCTGTTCGCCCGTCAGGGCGATGCCGCCGACCTGATGATGCGGCAGCTCGCCGAGTCCGGACCGGGCTCGGACCACCTGCGCGTGGTCCTGTGGCTGGCGGACCACGGCCATCCCGCACGGGCCACGGAGCTGGTGCAGTACGCCGGCACGACCCGCGGACCGGAGAAGGCGGCCGAGCTCGCGCTGGGCCTGCTGACCTCCCGATACCCGGACCTGGGCCGGCGCCTGCTCGTCCGGTTCGCCCAGGACGCCTCGGGCTCGGACGTGGTGCGGCTCGCCGAGACGCTCGGGCACCACCGCATCGGTCCCGTCCCCGAGGCCATCGCGGACCCCGAGGGGTACCGGGAGACCGCCCGGGAGGGCCACGCGCTGCTGCAGCGGCACGCCGGGCAGCGAGGCGTACCGGCCTTCGCCGACCTGCTGCTGGCCGTCGACTCCTGGTGGGGCGACCACGACGTCCAGATCGGCGTCAGCCGTGACCAGTGGCTCGCGGCGCCGCTGGACCCCACGCTGCTGCTTCGTGCCTTCCTGGCGGCCCGCCAGGTCAGCGAGGCGGGCACCCTCCTCGAGCTGCTCGCGACCGGGGGCACGGTCGGACCCGTGCTGGCCCCTGCGGTCTGGACCCACGCCGCCGCGCTGTTCAAGGCCGCTCGACTCTCCCAGCGGCCCGCGCACGTGGCGTACCTCCTGACGGCCTTCGGGGGAGTGCCGCCGCGCCGGTTCCCGGCGCTGCAACGGGTCCTGGTCGAACTTCGGGCGGACGACGGCACGGTGGACGCGGCGCGGATCCTGGAGCAGGTGGCGCGGCGCGAGTCGGTGGAGGACCTGGGCGCGCTGCTGCTCTACCTGCACCGGAGGCTCACCCACGTGGCCGACTTCGCCGCGGTGTCCCGGATCGCCGCGGAACGACCGAACGACCAGGTCGCGCGGATCGTGGCGAGCCTGCGGGAGGAGCCGCGCGCGCAGGCCGCCTTCCTGCTGGCGTACGCGGTGACGGTGACCTGGGACCGTTCGCGGAAGCTGATGGTCAGTCTGGCCGCACAGGGCCAGAGCGAGTTGGCGACCACGCTGCTCAGGGCGGCGCCGTGGAACCGGACCCCGGTGGCGCTGGCCGACCTGCTGACGGAACTCGCACCGGCACTGGCCGACACCCGGCAGTCGGAGCCGGTGCCGCTGCTGGCCGCGGTGGTCGACGGGCAGGAACTCGAGGTGGTGGCGGCGCTGGTGGCCGCCGGCGCCGACCTGCGCCCGCGGGAACTGGCGCTCACCGGGATCGCCCGCTCGGCGAAGGTGGTGTCGCTGTGGGAACTGATGCTGGCTCGGGGCTGGTACGGGGACGCGGCCCGACTGACCACGCTCGTCGAGAGCGGGCCGGGGGCCGACCCGGCGCACTGGTACGAGGACCTGGTGGCGTCCGGGGTCGAGGTCGACGCGGCGGAGTTCCTGCGGGCCGCCGGTGCGGGCGGGACGCCACCCGACCTGTTGCGGGGAGCCCACTCCTACGCGGCCAGGGCGGCGGCGGCGATGTTCCGCCCGCCGGAGGACGTGGCGGTGATGCTGGCGGTGGTGGCCGACATCCACCACCGGGTGCCCGAGGTCAGCGGGGTGCTGGCGCTGGCCCGGCCGGTGCCCGAGCTGGCGGAGATCCTGCACCTCGCGGCGTCCGGCCGGGGCAGGCCGGCGCTGCCGCTGGTGCTGTCCACGGCGATCGACCGGCGACGGATGCGCCGCGTCGTCGACCTGGTGGAGGAGGCCGGCCGGCCCGAGCGGGCGGGCCTGCGCGAGGAGTTGGCCACGGCGGTGCTCGAAGGCCGCGGCGCGCCTGTGAACCTCACCGCGGTGTGGGACGCCGGGCACCGGAAGACCGTGCTGGACCTGGCGGACGCCATGGTGGCGGCGCCCGCCCGGCTGGTGGATCCGCTGGCGGTGTACCTGACCGCCGGCTGGATCCCACCGGAGGCGGCCGAACCGCTGGTGGACACGTACTGCCTGCGGCGCACCCCGGCCGATGTCGCCGCCCTGCTGCTCAGCCTGCAGAAGCAGCCGGCCGACGCGCTGGTGAGTCGGGGGCTGATGGTGCTCGCGGTCCTGCGGAAGCCGGAACTCGGCTCATACGAAGGAGAGTTGGCGCGCCATCCGGGAGGCCGCCAGCTCGCGGCGCGGCTGCGTGCCGTGACCCGCGATCTGGCGGAGGACGGGCCCCCGCCTGAGCCGGGGCGCTGGCGCTTCTGGCGGCGGGAGGAGTGACCCCGGGCGCAGTGCCCTGGGACCGCTCCTCCCGTCCGTCGCCGCCGAGAGCGTCTGACGCGCCGTCGGATCAGGAAGGGCTCCGGGTCAGCCGACGGTCAGGGTGAACGGGCCGGCCAGGGGGGTGTAGCCGTCGTTGGCGAGGTAGTAGGCGTCGTAGCGGCCGGGGCTGGTCAGCTTGCCGGTGGGGAGGGTGACCGCGCCGCTCTGGTTGGGGGTGTAGGCCCAGGCCAGGGAGGACTGCGAGCCCGGGGTGACGCCGGCCGGGTAGATGCCGACCCAGTTCTTGGCGCTGATCTGGGCGGTGGTGGGCAGGGCGTAGCGGAGGGTGACGTTGCCGCCGCCGGTGACCGCGTTCAGGTCGCCGGTCAGCGTCGGCACGGTGGCGGTGGACGGCGCGAAGGCGGCGTTCAGCGGCGTGGCGTAGGTGTCGTTGCCGGTCAGGCCGGGGAGGTCGAGCGCGGACTCGATGGTGCGGCCGATGCCGTAGTGGTCGTAGTGCAGGGGGCTGCTGGTGCCGGCGGGGACGGTGCCCTGGGAGCCGACCACGACGGTGGCGACGTGGTTGTAGCTCTCGTTCTGGCTCTCGTCCCAGGTGAGCAGGAGCAGGGAGCGCTGCTGGGTCCACGCGGGGGAGGACAGCACCGGGGCGAGGGTCTGGTTCAGCCAGCCGTCCTGGACCTTCAGGCTGGTGGCGCTGCCGTTGCCGGAGGCCTCGCCGTCGTAGTAGTCGTCGGCGGCGATCCAGGAGAAGTTCGGGGTGGTGGCGGCCGACTTCAGGTCGGTGGTCAGCTGGGTGGTGTCGAAGAGGTGGGCCGCGCAGCGGGCCGGGTTGCCGCTGATGTCGGTGTAGTTGATGAACGGCGCGTCGTCGGGCATGTACTCGCTGTCGTACGCCTTGGTGGTGTTGCAGGGGGTGCCCATGCCCTGCTCGTAGGCCTTCCAGCTCTTGCCGGCCGCCTCGATGGTGTCGCCGAGGTTGCGCTGCGGGGAGTTGATGTTGGGCCAGTACGTGGCGCCCTTGGTGTAGGTGTCGCCGCCGGCGATCGCCAGGTAGTTCTCGTCGCTCGGGTGGTAGACGCCCCGCGCGTCGGTGAGGGTGGCGCCCCGGGACATCAGGCTGTGGATGAACGGGGTGTCCGCGGGGTCGTTCATGATCTGCGCGTAGTCGGTGTTCTCCATCATGACGACGAAGACGTGGTCGTAGCCGGGCACGCGGGAGGCGGGCGGGGTCACCGGCGCGGGCGCGGCGACCGGGGTGTTCAGGGTCAGCGAGAGGTTGTCCAGGTAGCCGGACTCGTTCGAGGTGGACAGGAACTGCACCTCGACCTGGATCGACCTGGTCCCGGCCGGGACGGCGCCGCCGGTGCTGCGGGACAGGAACTTGGTGGCCAGGCCCCGGTCGGTCGCGGAGACCGTCGGCAGCTTGGCGGTCGCGCCGAGCGGGTGGCCGCCCGCGTCCCGGAAGTGCAGGCCGACCGCGACGTACCCGCCGTAGACCGTCCAACCGCCCAGCCAGCCCGAGAGGTTGTAGCTCACGCCACCGCCGTCGATGGCGGTCGCCGCGGACGAGACGTCGACGATCTGCGACATCGAGCCGTCGCCGAAGTTGCCGGGGCCGAAGAACGCCTTGCCGGGGACGTTGCCGTCGCCCGGCAGGCCGAAGGCGGCGGTCGAGTGGCACATCTGGTCCACGGCGCCGGCCTGCACCGTCCAGCCGGGGACGGTGGAGGCCGCGCTCCAGTCGGTGGTGCAGTAACCGCCGCTCTCGGCATCGCCGTTGACGATCAGGTTGCCGCTGCTGCCCGCCGCCTGCGCGGGGGCGGCGACGACCAGCGTGCCGAGCAGGGGGAGGGCGGCGAGCAGCCCGCCGAGTGAGCTCCGACGCAGTGCCATGAGAGGTACCTCGTCCCGTTGGTGAGGGTGGATGCCATGGCGGTCTGCCATGAACGGGACATGAATACCGGCCGGTGTCGTCCACCGGAAGAACTCCGGCCCAACTTGGCCAAACAACTTCGCGATCTCGATAACGGTTGGCGTGCGCGCCTTCCGGAAGTGGTGGCGGCTGCCAGTGGGAGGAACCACCGGTGGGAGCCCGACGGTGAGGTGCCGTCAGATCAGTTGGCAGAAAGTCGGACGAGCCTCTGACCTGGACAGCTCGAGGCGACGACGGGTCCGAGCGACGGACGCTCCTGCGAGCGCATCCGGCTGCGGGCCGTGGATCGCTTCGAGGGCGGGGAGGGATGGCGCTCTCGTCGGCACCGGTCATCCTCCAGCCGACGCAGTAGCGCACCGTGCGGTGGTCAGTGGTTCGAGGTACTGGAGCAGGCCGTGGGTGGCCCGCTGAACCCGAGGGCGGGGCGGAGCCGTTGAAGGGAGTGAGGCCGTCTTCCCCAGAGGGTCTCGCATGTAGGACAGGTGCGGTCCGGGGTCCCTGAACCCCGGACCACCACGAGAGAGGGGCCGCCCCCAGGGGCTGCCCCTCTCTCCTGGCGTGCCCGCCACGGTGCTGAGGGGCGCCCAGCTTGCCGCCCACGCCGAATATGCCGACCGCGGCTCCGATGTCGGCGGACCAGGCAGCGGAGCGGACCGCGGACTGCCTCGTCCCCATCGCGCGGTGCACCGGTGATGGGGCGGGCCGGGGTGACCGTTCGGCCGGACGACGCCCCCGGCTGAACCCGGCCGTCTGCTCACCCGTGAAGCGTGGCGACGGACCGTTCGCGATCAGATGCGCAGGAGACCCACCGTGAGACGCAGACACCTCGTGGCCGTCGGGCTGACCCTGATGCTCGTCCGGCCCCTGGGGGCGGCGGCCGCGGCGACCGGCGGGCACACCGAGGCGTTCGTGGTGACCTTCTGCGCCTCCCCCGACAACGACGCGCCCGGAACCACGACGACTGCCTGCCCTGCGGTACACCAGCACGCTGGTGGCACCGGTACGTTCGCCGACCCGATGACGCCGGCCTCGGACCGGTACGAGCTGCCGGTCGGCACCGTCGTCCACAGTCCTGCTCCGGTGCCGGCGGTCATGAGTTCGGGAGCCTCGGCGGTCGAATCGGTCACGGGCTCCGAGTCCGCACAGTCGCCCGCCCCGAGTACCTCCGTCGCGCCGCCCGCGTTCCCGGCTGCGCCGACCTCGTTCGCGGGCTCGTCTCCTCGGGAGCGGCTCGCCGGCTCGGGACGTTCTGTCCTCGCGCCGATGATCCTCGGCGCCATGCTCCTGGGTCTTGGCCTCGTCGCTCTCGTGATCGCGGTTCGGCGGTCGACTCGGCACCGGTGATGTGCGACGGGTGCGAGCCGATACCCCATCAGAACGGGGTCGAGATTGCCGACACGGAACGAGGTGGCGTGGGGTGGTGGAGGTGCGGACGGTGTGGGCCACGCCGGCGGACGGCACCCCGGACGGCGGCTGCCGGAGTCACTTTGGATGCCCCTGGCCGGACTCGCCGGGGGCCAGTAGCCTGAGGCCTGGTCGGAGCGGGTGCACGGGCGCGCGAGTGCGTCGGTGACGGGGACGGGCGGACGGCGGGAAGCGGGTCGGATGCGGGTACTGGTGCTGGGCCGCGTCGAACTGCGGGACACCGACGGCCGGTTGGTGGAACTCGCCGGTGCCAAGCGCAGGGCCGTGCTGGCGCTGCTGGCCGTGCGGCTGGGCCGGGTCGTCCCGCTGGAGGACTTCGCCGCCCTGCTGTGGGAGGGCGATCCGCCCGCGCAGTTCCGGGCGGTGGTCCAAGGCCATGTCGCCGCGCTGCGCAAGAGCTTGAACGGTTCGCAGCTGGTTCTGGAGACCCACTCGGCCGGCTATCTGCTCCGCGGGCCCGCCGACGCCGTGGACGCCCAGGAGTTCGTGGAACTGACCGACCAGGCGGCACGTGCCGGAGCGGAAGCCGGGCAGCTCCACCGGAAGGCACTCCATCTGTGGCGCGGAGCGGCGCTGGCCGACCTGCCCGCCAACACAGCCCGCGAACGGCTGGCCGCGCCGCTCGAGGAGGCCCGTGCGCAGACCCTCGAGGCCTGGGCCGCATACGAACTGGCCCGGGGGGACGGCCAGTCGATGGTGCCGCTGCTGGAGTCCGCCGCGCTCGCCCAGGATCTGCGCGAACCGACCGTCCGCCTGCTGATGCTCTGCCTCCACCAGGCGGGCCGCCAGGCCGACGCCCTCGATGTCTACCAGCGCACCCGGGAACGGCTGGAAGGCGAGTTCGGCATCGAGCCGGGCCCCGGCCTCGCCGAGGCACTGGCCACCGTGCTCGGCCGGAGCGAGACCGACGGGGCAGGGCCCGCCGACGAGCCGGCGGAGTTCCTCGTGCCCAGGTTGCTGCCACGCGAACCGGTCGGATTCGTCGGGCGCGACAAGGAGTGCGACTGGCTCGACCGAGTCTGCGGCGCCCGACCCGACCGTATCGGCGTCGCGGCCGTCGTGGGCCCGGCCGGAATCGGCAAGAGCGCGACGGTGGTGCGATGGGCACGCTCCCGCTCCGACAGCTTCCCCGACGGTCAGCTCTTCATCGACCTGCGCGGCTTCCACGCCGGCGGCTGCGTGCCCGCGGAGGAGGCGCTGGCGCGCTTCCTGGTCGCCCTCGGCGTGCCCGAGCGTCAGATCGCCGACGACCTGGAGGGCCGCGCGGCGCGCTACCGGGAGGAGACCGCCGGTCGGCGGCTGCTGGTCGTGCTCGACAACGCGGCCGACACCGAGAACGTCGGGCCGCTGCTCCCGGCCGGCAGCGGCTCCGCCGTCGTCGTCACCAGCCGCAACGACCTACAGGACCTGGCGGTCGCCGAGGGCGCCGAACTGCTCACCGTCGGTACGCTCCCCCGTGACGAGGCGCTCGGGCTGCTCGGCCGGCTGCTGGGCCAGAGCCGGGTGGCCGCCGAGTCTGCCGCAGCCGACCGGTTGATCGACCTCTGCGGCAGCGTTCCGCTGGCCCTGCGGGTGGCCGGGGCCCGGCTCGCCGCCCGGCCCGGGTGGGCGTTGGCCGATCTCGTCGCCGAACTCGACGACCGGGCCACCCGCCTGCGCCGCCTCGACACCGGCGGCGGCGCCGGTGTCGGCGCAGCACTCGATCTCACCGTGGCCGCCCTCTCGCCGGAGGCCGCCCGGCTGCTGGCACTGCTGGCGCTGCACCCCGGGCAGTCCGTCGACGCGTCGAGCGCCGCCGCCCTGCTGGGCAGCTCGCTCGCGGTGACCCGCCGTGCCCTGGGCGCGCTCGCCTCGTACTACCTCGTCACCGAGACGAGCCCCGGCCGCTACGACCGGCACGACCTGATCCGCCTCTACTGCGAGGAACTGCTCGCCCTGGCCTGCGGCCCCCGCGAACAGGCCGAACGGTTCGGCGCCCTGCTCGACGGCTACCTCGCCGCCACGGCACAGGCCGCCGGACTGCTCGCCGGGCCGCACGAGTGGGTCGCGACACCCGCGGGCGACAGTCCGCCGACCCTGCCCCGGATGGTGGACGGCCGCAGGGCACTGGCCTGGTTCCGGGCCGAGGAGCCCGCGATCCGAGCGCTCGTCGAACGCGCCGCCGACACCGGCGACCACGACCGCGCCTGGGGCATCGCGGTGAACTGCACGGCGCTCTACTACGGCGCGGCGCCGCTGACGGACTGGCTGCGCTGCGCCCAGGCCGGGGCGCGCGCCGCCGAGCGGAGCGGGCAGCCGCTCGGCCGGGCCGTGGCCGGCACCGCGCTGGTGCTCGCACTCAGCGAGAGCGGCCGGGCCGATGAAGCCCGCCCACACATCGACCGCGCTGTCGCGGCGGCGGAGGAACTCGGCGACTGGTATCACCGCACCCGTGCCCGGCTGGGCTCCGCCGTGCTGAATCTGCGCCTCGGGTTGACGGACCAGGCCCTGGCCGACTGCGACGCCGCCCGGCGCATCGACCGGAGCACCCCCGAAGGCAGCGCAGGCATCGCGCGCGGCCTCGACGCCGAGTGCGCGTGGCTGGAAGCCAGGGTCAGGCTCCGGGCGGGCGAGGCCGGTGCTGCGCTGGAGTGCGCGCGCGAGGCTCGGGAGACGCTCGGCGACGAAGCCGCCGTCGTCTCCAATCTGTACCTCTCCATCCTGCTGGTCGAGGCCGAGGCCCTGGGTGCGCTCGGCCTCAGTGTCGAGGCCGAGCGGGCCTGGATGTACGTGGTGGACCTGTGCCGAACCGCCCAGGGTGCCCACCTGCTCGCCCGGGCGCTGCAACTGGCGGGCGAGTTCTTCGCTCGGCAGGGGCGAGCCGAAGCCGCCCGCGACCATCTGCTCCAGGCCGCCGAGCTGGTCCGGGCCCGCGGCAACCGGCCGCTGGCCGATCGGTTGGCCGAGACGGTGCGCCGCCTTCAGGGCTGACCGGGCGGCAGGAGCCGGTGAGCGACCGTCCCGGTGCGGGTGAACCGCTACTCGAAGGGCGAACGTTCAGCCTGGCAAGGCCCGGCCGTGCCGTCCGAACTCGGTGGTGACCAGGTCCTCCCATCTGTCCCTCCACCGGCCGAGGGTGCTCAGGTGGCGTGGAGGAGAGCCAACGAGTGAGGTGCTGTTGTCGTGTCGATCAATCCTTCGCCTGAGATCGCGGGGTTCTTCTCGTTCGTGACGGGGATGCCGTGGCCGGAGGCGGATGAGGATCTGATGC
>NZ_JBSFXE010000019.1:0-141716 GCF_053595195.1 Kitasatospora sp. NPDC002522 | reverse complement strand
TCCTCCACGCCTACAACTACCATCGCAGCCACACCGCACTCGGAGGCCAACCGCCGATCAGCCGCGTCAACAACGCTTCAGGTCAATACACCTAGCGGGCGGGCCCGACGAACGCCAGGGCCTCCTCGGCCAGTGCGTCCCAGTCGAGCTGCGACCCGGGGTCCAGGCTCAGCCACTCGCGCATGAGCCGCCCGTGCCCCGGGTCGAAACGCTCGCCCTCACCGGCCGCCACCAGCTCGTCGACCCGGGCGCGCGGGAGCTTCACCACCAGGCGGCCGTGCGCGAGCATCGCGAAGATCTTCCCGCCGACCTTGAGCGCGGCGGCGCCGAACCTTCCCTCCCGCCCCGGCTCGTCACCGGGCACGGTCACCCCGTCCAGCTCCGCGAACCGGGCGACCAGCTGCTCGTACCGCTGCTCGGGTGGGACTGCTCGGCGCCGCCGCATCGGCTCCTCGATTCGTCAGATCTGGATGCCCGCCATCCGCTTCCACTCGTACGGGCCGGTCTTCACCTTCAGGCCGAGCTCGCCCTCGAAGTCCTCGTGCAGGGTCAGCCCGGCCAGCTCGGCGGCCCGGCGGCCGATCGCGTAGGTCGGCGCGACCTGGTCGCCCCAGGTGCCGTCGGCGCCCACCACGACGATCCGGGTGGCGGTGGCGCCGACGTACTCGACGACGCCGTCGGCGCTGCCGCCGTGCTGCGCGGCGAAGCTGCTGAGGTGCTTGGCGATGCGCTTGGCGCGGCGCTCGGCGCGGGCGTCCGGCGCGGCGGTGGTGGCGGTGTCTGCGCTCATGCCCGCATGCTACCGACCGGTAGCGGAGCTGGCGACGGCAGCGTGCTGTGCCGACGGCCACACGGGCGCGGGCGGCGGGGTCAGCTCGCCGGCTCCGGCGTAGGCGCGGGCGAAGTCGACGCCCTCCGGGCCCGGCGCGGCGATCCGGTGGATCCGCTCCAGCCGCAGCCGCAGCGCGAACTCCCGCTCCTGCGGCGGGCACCCGGCCGGCAGGTGCAGCAGGTCGAGCAGCCGGTCGGAGAACTCCTGGACCTGCCAGGCCGCGGCCAGCCGGCGCCGCTGGTAGCCGTCCAGCACGGCGTCGTCGCCGTCCCGGTCGTGGGCGACCAGCACGGCGGCGAGGTCGGCGGCGTCGGCGACCGCCGAGTTGAGGCCCTTGGCACCGGACGGGGTGACGGTGTGCGCGGCGTCCCCGGCCAGGAACAGCCGGCCGGCCCGCAGCTGCCGGGCGACCCGGCCGCGCATCCGCAGCATGCCGGTCTCCAGCAGGCCGCCGATCGCCGGGTCGTCGGCGTCGAGCTCGAGGCGGCGCTCCAGTTCGGCGCGGATCCGCGGCTCGTCCCAGCCGTCCAGCCGCTCCCCGGCGGGCACCTCCAGGTAGAACCGGCCGACGTCGGCGGTGCGCGGCATCATCCCGGCGAAGCCGTCGGTGTGCACCGCGTAGCGGATCCCCTCGACCGGGCGGGAGATCCCGGCCAGCACGGTCAGCCAGTCGTACGGGTAGCGGCGGCCGGGCCCCTCCGCGCCGGGCGGGAAGGCGGTGGCGACCACGCCGTGGGCGCCGTCGCAGCCGACCGCGAAGTCGGCCCGCAGCTCGCCGGCGGCGGTGTGCAGCACCGGGCGGCCGTCGCCGTCCGCGGTGACGGCGGTGACCGGCGAGTCGAAGGCGATCTCGCCGCCGGCCCGCAGGTACGAGTCGATCAGGTCGCGGACCAGCAGCTGCTGCGGGTACACCCAGTGCCGGATCCCGCCGGACAGCGCCCCGTAGTCGACCAGCACCCGCTCGCCGAGGCAGGCGATCTCGCACCAGCCGTGCCGCTCGCCCGCGGCGGTCAGCCGGTCGGCGAGGCCCAGCGTCCGCAGGTACTCCACCACCCGGTGCTCCAGCACCCCGGCCCGCGGGGTCTGCTCCAGCACGGTGCGCGGCAGCCGCTCGTGCACGGTCACCGCGAGGCCGGCGCGGTGCAGCACGTGGGCGAGCACCAGTCCGGCGGGTCCGGCGCCGACCACGGCGATCCGGGTGCTGCGGGTGGTCATCGGTGTCCTCCGGCGGTGAGCAGCGGGGCGGTGCGGGCGGCGGGCACGACGGCCGGGTTGAACACCTCGGTGATCGCGGCCAGCGGCCACGACCCGTGCCACATCAGATAGGTCTTGTAGGCGGCGGGCTCGCCGTCCCAGTCGAGCACCCCGGCGTCCAGCACGGTGCGCCGGTACGCGGTGCCGGCGGCGTGCAGGCCGGGGCCGATCGGCGCGCTGGTGTCGGTGAGGTGCCGCTCGGCCACGCCGGACAGCCCGGGGCGGGCGACCACGACGTTGCGCGACAGTTCGGTGCCGTCGCCGGCGGCCAGCACCGAGCGGCGCACCAACAGCTCCTCCTCGGGCGGGCACTCCAGCAGGCCGGCCGAGCCGCCGGGCGCGTCGGCGGCACGTACCCGGCGGTGGTCGGCCTGCGCTATCCGGGCGGGCGCGCCGGTCCAGGCCTCCAGCAGGGTGGTGGTCAGCCCGTCGGCGGCGAGCAGCATCCGGGTCGGCGCGGCGACGAAGGCCTGGATCCGCACCGCCGTCTCGGCGGGTCTGCGGGCCGCGAACTCGTGCGCGGACGCGACGATCGACTGCAGTGGCATGGCTCCCCCAGGTGTGGCGTCGGTGTGCGCGGACGCGGCGGAGCGGCCGCACCGCGCCCCCGACAGGGCCCGGCCACCCCCCGTGACTCGGCCATCCCGCCTGGTGACGGCGGGTGCAGCCCGAATCTACCCGACGAAGGTTTCAGCTGACGCACCGTCACCCGCCAGGAGTACCCGCCCGGTCGGTGCGGGCGGGATACTGGGCGGGTGACCGAATTCCGCGGCTGGCCCGCCGAGGCGCTCGAGTTCTACGAGCACCTGGAGGCCGACAACTCGAAGTCCTTCTGGAGCGCGCACCGCGCGGTGTACGACGAGGCGGTGCGCGCGCCGATGGAGGCGCTGCTGGTGCGCCTGGAGCCGGAGTTCGGGCCCGGCAAGGTGTTCCGGCCCAACCGGGACGTCCGCTTCAGCGCCGACAAGTCGCCGTACAAGACGCACATCGGCGGCTACCTGGAGTCCGGCGGCTACGTGCAGCTCTCCGCCGACGGCCTGGCCTGCGGCCTCGGCTACTACCAGCTGGCCACCGACCAGCTGGCCCGCTACCGCACCGCGGTCGCCGAGGACGTGGCGGGCGCCGAGTTGGAGCGGGTGGTGGCGCGGGTGCGCGCCGACGGGCCCGCGGTGGTCGGCCGGGACAGCCTGAAGACCGCCCCGCGCGGGTTCCCGAAGGACCACCCGCGGATCGAGCTGCTGCGCCACAAGGGCCTGATCGCCTGGCAGGAGTGGGAGCCCGCGGCCTGGCTGGGCACCCCGAAGGCGTACGACCGGATCACCGGCTTCCTGCACGCCGCCCGGCCGCTGCACGAGTGGCTGGAGAACCACGTCGGCCCCAGCGAGCTTCCGCCGCGCTGAGGCCGAGGGGGGTGTCCCGAGGGGGTGTCCTGAGGGGGCGTCAGCCCACGAACGGGTCGATCGCGACGACCAGGAACAGCAGCGTCAGGTAGGTGATCGACCAGTGGAACAGCCGCATCTCCTTGAGCTTGGCGCCCACGATGCCGGCCTTGGCGCGCGCCTGCAGGGCGTACGCCTCCTTCATCCACAGTCCGCCGAGGACCGCGGCGACCGTCGGGTACAGCCAGCTGGTGTGCGCGGCGGGCCACAGCAGCATCGAGGTGGCCACCATCACCCAGGAGTAGACGACGACCTGCTTGGCCACGCCGATGTTGCCGCGGATCACCGGCAGCATCGGCACCCCGGCCTTGGCGTAGTCGTCGCGGACCTTCATCATCAGCACCCAGGTGTGCGGCGGGGTCCAGAAGAACACCACCAGGAACAGCACCAGGGCCGCCCAGGACAGCGAGTTCGTGACCGCCGACCACCCGACCAGCACCGGCATGCAGCCGGCGATGCCGCCCCAGACCACGTTCTGCGAGGTGCGGCGCTTGAGGCCCAGCGTGTAGACGAAGACGTAGAAGAGGAGCGCGCCCAGCGCCAGCGCCGAGGACAGCCAGTTCACCAGGGTGCCCAGCCAGATCGTGGAGACCACGGCCAGGGTGACGCCGAAGACCAGCGCCTCGCGCGGGGAGACCATGCCGGTGACGATCGGCCGCCGCTCGGTGCGGGACATCACCGCGTCGATGTCGCGGTCGATGTACATGTTCAGCGCGTTGGCGCCGCCCGCGGACAGGTAGCCGCCGACCACCACCGCGAGGACCCGCAGCAGGTCGGGGACGCCGCCCTGGGCCAGGAACATCACCGGCACCGTGGAGATCAGCAGCAGCTCGATGATCCGGGGCTTGGTCAGTGCGACGAACGCCCCGATGCGGGCCCCGATCGGCCGGCGCGCGGTCCTCGTCCCTACCACCCCGGCGGGGCGGGATTCGACGGCGGTCACGGACACCTCAACAGTTGATGAACTTCCACAGGCGACCCGGAGACCCGCAGGGTGCCCGCCGTCCGCGCTGCGCGTACCAGGACACCATAGGCGCTCCATATCTCCCGATCCGCCCCGGGGTCCCCCGGCGAGCCGCCCGCCGACTCGTCTTGCCCCTCGGACGGGCAAACCCTCCCTGGTCGGGTGAAGGTAGGACAGAGCAGTTGACGCCCCGGCAGGGGAATCCCGCGCCGCGCGCTCACGTTGGCCCAGCACGCAGGGTGAGGTGCCCCGGTGACGGTAGGCTCGCACAGAGAAGCGGGATGAACCCTCCGTGATCGGCATCAGCCACAGCGGCGTGGCCGACGGATCCCCTTCACGGGGTGACACTTCACAAAATTCCGGAAGGAGCCCTGAGTCAGGGTGAGCACGACGCCGAACGTATTCGAGTGGAGCGAGCTGGACCAGCGAGCCGTCGACACGGCCCGAGTCCTGGCCATGGACGCCGTGCAGAAGGTGGGGAACGGGCACCCCGGCACCGCGATGTCACTTGCCCCCGCTGCGTATCTGATTTTCCAGCGCTTCCTGCGCCACGACCCGACCGACCCGACGTGGGTCGGCCGCGACCGCTTCGTGCTCTCCCCGGGGCACACCTCGCTGACGCTGTACACCCAGCTCTTCCTGTCCGGTTACGGACTTTCGCTGGACGACCTGAAGGCGTTCCGCGTCGCGGGCAGCCGCACCCCGGGACACCCCGAGCACGGCCACACCGCCGGTGTCGAGACCACCACCGGCCCGCTCGGCCAGGGCATCGGCAACGCGGTCGGCATGGCGATGGCCGCCCGCTACGAGCGCGGCCTGTTCGACCCGGAGGCCGCCGAGGGCGCCTCCCCGTTCGACCACACCATCTGGGCGATCGTCTCCGACGGCGACCTGGAGGAGGGCATCTCCGCCGAGGCGTCCTCGCTGGCCGGCCACCAGAAGCTCGGCAACCTGGTCGCGCTCTACGACGACAACCACATCTCGATCGAGGGCGACACCGCCACCGCCTTCTCCGAGGACGTGCTGGCCCGCTACGAGGCCTACGGCTGGCACGTGCAGCGGGTCACCCCGAAGTCCGACGGCGACATCGACGTGCACGCCCTGGCCACCGCGCTGGACGCCGCCCGCGCCGAGACGACCCGTCCGTCGATCATCGCGATGCGCACGATCATCGCCTGGCCGGCCCCGAACGCCCAGGACACCGCCAAGGCGCACGGCTCCGCGCTCGGCGACGCCGAGATCGCCGCCACCAAGAAGGTGCTGGGCTTCGACCCGACCAAGACCTTCGAGGTCACCGAGCAGGTCATCGACCACGCCCGGATGGTCGTGCAGCGCGGCAAGGCCGCCCGCGGCGAGTGGGAGCAGGCGTTCCGCGGCTGGCGCGAGGCCAACCCGGAGCGCGCCGCCGAGTTCGACCGGATCCAGATCGGCGAGCTGCCGGACGGCTGGGAGAAGGCGATCCCGTCCTTCCCGGCCGGCAAGGACATCGCCACCCGCAAGGCCTCCGGCGACACCCTCGCCGCGGTCGGCAAGCTCGTCCCCGAGCTGTGGGGCGGCTCGGCGGACCTCGCCGAGTCCAACCTGACCACGATCGACGAGGAGTCCTCCTTCCTCCCCGAGGGCAACCCCCTCAAGAGCGCCTCGCCGTACGGCCGGACCATCCACTTCGGCATCCGCGAGCACGCCATGGGCTCGATCATGAACGGCATCGCGCTGCACGGCGGCACCCGCGTGTACGGCGGCACCTTCCTGGTGTTCTCCGACTACATGCGCCCCGCGGTCCGGCTCGCCGCGCTGATGAAGCTGCCGGTCACCTACGTGTGGACGCACGACTCGATCGGCCTCGGCGAGGACGGCCCGACCCACCAGCCGGTCGAGCACCTGGCCGCGCTGCGCGCCATCCCCGGCCTCTCGGTGGTCCGCCCGGCGGACGCCAACGAGACCGCCGTGGTGTGGCGCACCGTGCTGGAGCGGCAGACCAGCCACCCCGGCCCGGTCGGCCTGGCGCTGACCCGCCAGGGCGTGCCGACCTTCGACCGCGAGGTGTTCCACTCGGCCGAGGGCGCGGCCAAGGGCGGCTACGTGCTGGCCGAGGCCTCCGGGTCCTCCCCGAAGGTGATCCTGATGGGCACCGGCTCCGAGGTGCAGCTGGCCGTCCAGGCCCGCGAGGCGCTGGAGGCCGACGGCATCCCGACCCGGGTGGTCTCGATGCCGTCGATCGAGTGGTTCAACGAGCAGGACCAGGCGTACCGCGACAGCGTGCTGCCGCCGAACGTCCGGGCCCGGGTCTCGGTCGAGGCGGGCATCGCCCAGGGCTGGCGCGAGCTGGTCGGCGACGCCGGTCGGATCATCAGCCTGGAGCACTTCGGTGCCTCCGCCGACTACAAGGTGCTCTACCAGGAGTTCGGCATCACCGCCGACGCGGTCGCCGGCGCGGCCCGCGCCTCGCTGCGCACGGTCGAGGCCGTCTCCCGCTAGCGCGGCACCCCGGCCCGGGGGACCGCACTCCCCCGGGCCGGGCCCCGAACTCCACCAGACCGGACGAAAACAGCAGAAGAAGAGGGACTGAGCACCATGACTGACGCATTGAAGCGCCTCAGCGACGAAGGCGTGGCGATCTGGCTGGACGACCTCAGCCGGGAGCGGCTGAACACCGGCAACCTGGCCGAACTGGTCCAGGAGAAGCACGTCGTCGGCGTCACCACCAACCCGACCATCTTCCAGAAGGCGATCGGCGGCAACGGCGCCTACGCCGCCCAGCTGGAGGACCTCGCGGTGCGCAAGGTCACCACCGACGAGGCCGTCCGCATGATCACCACCTCCGACGTCCGGGACGCCGCCGACGTGCTGCGCCCGGTGTACGACGCCTCCAACGGCCGCGACGGCCGGGTCTCCATCGAGGTCGACCCGCGGCTGGCCCACCAGACCGCGCCGACCGTCGCCGAGGCCAAGCAGCTGTGGTGGCTGGTCGACCGCCCGAACGTGCTGATCAAGATCCCCGCCACCCTGGCCGGCCTGCCCGCGATCACCGCGGTCCTCGCCCGGGGCATCAGCGTGAACGTCACCCTGATCTTCTCGCTCGAGCGCTACAAGGCCGTCATCGACGCCCACCTCACCGGCCTGGAGCAGGCCAAGGCCGCCGGCCTCGACCTCTCCCAGATCGAGTCCGTCGCGTCCTTCTTCGTCTCCCGCGTGGACACCGAGATCGACAAGCGCCTCGACGCGATCGGCGGCGCCGCCCTCGACCTGCGCTCGAAGGCCGCCGTCGCCAACGCCCGCCTCGCCTACCAGGCCTACGAGGAGGTGTACGGCTCCGTCGACGGCGCCAAGCCCGCCTCCGCCCGCTGGCAGGCCCTGGAGGCGGCCGGCGCCAAGCCGCAGCGCCCGCTGTGGGCCTCCACCGGCGTCAAGGACCCCAAGCTCCCCGACACCCTGTACGTCACCGAGCTGGTCGCCCCCGGCACCGTCAACACCATGCCCGAGGCCACCCTGGACGCCACCGACGACCACGGCCAGATCACCGGCGACACCATCACCCCGAACTACGCCGACGCCCAGGCCGTCCTGGACGCCGTCGCCGCGGCCGGCGTCGACTACGACGACGTCGTCAAGGTGCTGGAGGAGGAGGGCGTGTCGAAGTTCGAGGTCTCCTGGACCGAACTGCTCGACACCGTCACCGCCGCGCTCGCCGCGCACGGCGCCAACTGACTCCCCCTGCTCACGATCTGACGCACGGAAAGCGGAGCACACCACAGTGAGCAACACTGAGCCGTACCCGGACGTGGTGGGTCCGGACCTGACCGAGGTCGACGCCCCCAGCCGGCCCGCCAACCCACTGCGCGACCCGGTCGACCGGCGCCTGCCGCGCATCGCCGGCCCGTCCGGGCTGGTGATCTTCGGCGTCACCGGCGACCTGTCGCGCAAGAAGCTGATGCCGGCCATCTACGACCTGGCCAACCGCGGCCTGCTGCCGCCGGGCTTCTCGCTGGTCGGCTTCGCCCGCCGCGAGTGGGAGGACGAGGACTTCGCCAACGAGGTCCACGACGCCGTCAAGGAGCACGCGCGGACGCCGTTCCGCGAGGAGGTCTGGCAGCAGCTCGCCAAGGGCATGCGGTTCGTCCAGGGCGACTTCGGCGACGACGAGGCCTTCGACACGCTGCGCCGCACGATCGAGGAACTCGACCAGGCGCAGGGCACCGGCGGCAACTTCGCGTTCTACCTCTCGGTGCCGCCGAAGTTCTTCCCGACCGTCGTCCAGCAGCTCAAGAAGCACGGGCTGGCCGACCCGCCGAAGGGCTCCTGGCGGCGCGCGGTGATCGAGAAGCCGTTCGGCCACGACCTGGCCAGCGCCCAGGAGTTGAACCGGATCGTGCACGAGGTCTTCCCTCGTGACGAGGTCTTCCGGATCGACCACTACCTGGGCAAGGAGACGGTCCAGAACATCCTGGCGCTGCGTTTCGCCAACCAGATGTTCGAGCCGATCTGGAACCGGTCGTACGTCGACCACGTGCAGATCACCATGGCCGAGGACATCGGCATCGGCGGCCGGGCCGGCTACTACGACGGCATCGGATCCGCCCGTGACGTGATCCAGAACCACCTGCTCCAGCTGATGGCGCTCACCGCCATCGAGGAGCCGGCGTCCTTCCACCCCAAGGCCCTGGTCGCCGAGAAGCTCAAGGTGCTCAGCGCCGTCAAGCTCCCCGCCGACCTGGGCCGGCACACCGTGCGCGGCCAGTACGCGGCGGGCTGGCAGGGCGGCGAGGAGGTGCTCGGCTACCTGGACGAGGACGGCATCAACCCCGAGTCCAAGACCGACACCTACGCGGCGATCAAGCTGGAGATCAACAACCGGCGCTGGGCGGGCGTCCCGTTCTACCTGCGCACCGGCAAGCGCCTGGGCCGCCGGGTCACCGAGATCGCGGTGGTCTTCCAGCGCGCCCCGTACCTGCCGTTCGACTCCTACGCCACCGAGGAGCTCGGCCAGAACGCCCTGGTGATCCGCGTCCAGCCGGACGAGGGCGTCACCGTGCGCTTCGGCTCGAAGGTCCCCGGCACCGCGCTGGAGGTCCGCGACGTCACCATGGACTTCGCCTACGGCGAGTCGTTCACCGAGTCCAGCCCCGAGGCGTACGAGCGCCTGATCCTGGACGTCCTGCTCGGCGACGCCAACCTCTTCCCGCGTCACCAGGAGGTCGAGCTGTCCTGGCAGATCCTCGACCCGATCGAGCAGTACTGGGACACCCACGGCAAGCCCGCGGAGTACCCGGCCGGTACCTGGGGCCCGGTCGAGGCGGACGAGATGCTCGCACGAGACGGCAGGAGCTGGCGCCGCCCATGAAGATCGACCTGACGGACACCACGTCCAGCAAGATCAACGCTGCCCTGATGGACGCCCGCCGGGCCAGCGGCTCCACCGCCGCCGGCATGGTGCTGACCCTGGTCATCGTGACCGACGAGGGCAGCGCCTACGACGCCCTCAAGGCCGCCAACGACGCCTCCCGCGAGCACCCCTCGCGGACCCTGGCCGTCATCAAGCGCGCCGGTCGCTCGCCCCGGGCCCGCGCCGAGACCCGGCTGGACGCCGAGATCCTGGTCGGCACCGACGCGGGCAGCGGCGAAACGGTCATCCTGCGGATGCACGGCGAACTCGCCGCGCACGCCCAGTCCGTGGTGCTGCCGCTGCTGCTGCCGGACGCCCCCGTGGTGGTCTGGTGGCCGGAGAACGCGCCGCTGCACCCGGCGCAGGACCCGCTCGGCGCGATCGCCCAGCGCCGGATCACCGACGCGGTCACCGCCGAGTCCCCGGTCGGCCAGCTCGCCCAGCGGGCCGCCAGCTACACCCCCGGCGACACCGACCTGGCCTGGACCCGGATCACCGGCTGGCGCTCGATGCTCGCCGCCGCGCTCGACCAGCGCGACGTCAAGATCATCTCCGCGGTGGTCGAGGGCGAGTCCTACAACCCCAGCGTCGAGCTGCTCGGCCTGTGGCTGCACAACCGGCTGCGGGTCCAGGTCGAACGGGTCGTCACCGGCGGACCCGGCATCACCTCGGTCACCCTGCGGACCAAGGACGGCGACATCGTCCTGGACCGTCCCGACGGCCTGCTCGGCACCCTCTCGATGCCCGGCGCGCCCGACCGGATGGTCGCCCTCAAGCGCCGCGACACCGCGGAGCTGATCGCCGAGGAACTGCGCCGCCTCGACCCCGACGACATCTACGCCAACGCCGTCCGCACCCCCGTGGACCGGCTGCGCGAACGGGTCGCCGGAGTCGAGCACGCGGGCCCCGGCGGCACCGTCGAGGCCGCCGTCGCCCCGCCGGTCCGGGTCACCGCCAAGGTCCCGGACACCGCCGAGGCCCCCGCCGCGCAGCAGGAGCCGGCTGCGGCTCCGAAGAAGGCACCGGCGAAGAAGTCCGCCACCGCCAAGAAGGCCGCCCCCCGCAAGCGGAGCGGCCAGTGAGCACCCGTCAGCTGATCGTCCACCGTGACAAGGAGCTGATGGCGCAGGCCGTCGCCGCCCGGCTGATCACCGCGATCGTCGACGCGCAGGCCGCCCGCGGCACCGCCTCGGTGGTGCTCACCGGCGGCCGCAACGGCAACGCCCTGCTCGACGCCGTCGCCGCCTCCCCGGCGCGCGACGCCGTCGACTGGGCGCGGGTCGACCTGTGGTGGGGCGACGAGCGCTACCTGGCGCACGACGACCCGGAACGCAACGCCGTCCAGGCCGCCGCGTTCCTGGACGCCGTGCGACCGCTGGGCGCCCGGGTGCACGAGATGCCCGCGGCGGACGGCCCCGACGGGCCGGACGTGGAGGCCGCCGCCGCACGCTACGCCGAGGAACTGGCAGCCGCCGCCGAACCCGGTCCGGGCCTGCCCGTCCCGGCCTTCGACGTGCTGCTGCTCGGCGTCGGCCCGGACACCCACGTCGCCTCGCTGTTCCCGCAGCACCCCGGCGTCCGGGAGACCGAACTGACCGTGATCGGCGTCCGCGGGGCCCCCAAGCCCCCGCCCGTCCGCATCTCGCTCACCCTCCCCGCGCTGCGCACCGCCCGGCAGACCTGGCTGCTCGCCGCCGGTGAGGACAAGGCCGACGCCGTCGCCCTCGCCCTCACCGACCCCGGCCCGCTCCAGGCTCCGGCCTCCGCGGCCGTCGGCACGGAGCGCACGCTGTGGCTCCTCGACGAGGCGGCGGCTTCCAAGTTGTCCTGACGCCGCGTCAGCCCCGGAAGGCCCGGACCCGTCCCACGGGTCCGGGCCTTCCTGCTACAACTCTCCTGTGGGGACGGAGAACAGCATCACCGGGGGCAGCATCGGGAGCGTCGTCCAGGCCGGCACCATCACCACCCTGGTCCAGGCCGGCCCGGCCAGCCTGCCCCGCCCTGCCGTCCGCCCCGCCGGGCTGCCGAGACGCGGCGTCTTCGTCGGCCGCGAGGAACTGCTCGGCGCGTTGCTCGACGCCCTGGGCGAGCCCGGCGAACCGCTCCTGGTCTCCGCGATCGCCGGACTCGGCGGCATCGGCAAGACCGCACTCGCCGTCGAGACCGCCCACCGCGCCGCCGACCGCTTCCCCGGCGGCGTCCTCTTCGTCGACCTGCACGGCTACGACGACCACCCCGTCACCGCCGAGCAGGCCCTCGACACCCTGCTGCGCGCCCTCGGCGAGGACGTCCCGCCCGGCCTCCCCGCCCGCGAACACCTCTACCGCTCCCGGCTCGCCGCCCTGGACGGCCCGCTGCTGCTGATCGCCGACAACGCCTCCTCCCCCGCCCAGGTCACCCCGCTGCTGCCCGGCGACCCGCGCCACCGCGTCCTGGTGACCAGCCGCCACCGGCTCGCCGACCGCACCCTGACCCCGCGTCACTTCCGGGTGGACGTGCTCAGAATGGCCGAATCCCGCACCCTGCTCACCCAACTCACCGGCATCGACGACGAGTTGCTCCCGGAGCTGGCCGAACTCTGCGGCCACCTCCCGCTCGCCCTGCGGATCACCGCCGCGCTGCTCACCGACCGCAGTCCCGCCGAGCTCGCCGGCGACCTCGCCGACGCCAGGGAACGCCTCACCGAACTCGACCACGGTCCCGACCTCGCCGTCCGCGCCGCGTTCGGCCTCTCCCACCGCCGCCTCACCCCCGCCGAAGCCCGCCTCTTCGCCCTCCTCGGCCTCCACCCCGGCCCCGACCTCCCACTGCCCGCCGTCAGCGCCCTCGCCGACCTCCCCGAACGCGACACCGCCCGACTCCTCCGCGCCCTCACCGGAGCCCACCTGCTGGATGTCGCCGACGGCCGCTACCGCTTCCACGACCTGGTGAAGCTGTACGCGTCCGAGCAGCCGGTGGACGACCCGGAGGCCGCCGTCCGACGACTGCTCGGGCACTACGACGCCCGGGCTGCGGACATCCGCTCCAGCCAGGGTGCGTCGGACGCCTGGCTCAAGTCCGAGGCAGCGAACCTGCCGGCCGTACTGCTGCGCGCCGACGAACTCGGCCTGGCCGACGCGGTGCCGGAGCTGTACGCGATCATCGTCGAGCAGACCTCGTGGATCACGCTCGAGACCATGTTCAGCTGTGCACTCCTTGCCGTGGTCATCGCCTGCACGGAGGCCCTCGCGATCCAGGTGGCGGCGACGACCCACCTGCCGCAGGAGGCGGGCCCCCGGTCCGACGCCACGCTGGACGGCATCCTGACTGCGCTGGAGTCGTCCGGAACGCACGCCGGGCCCGGCCCCGTGGCTGTCGGCTATCAGCCCCACCTGGCCCGGATCGCCACCCTGGTCGTCGAGTTGACCGAGGCCGCCAAGATCGTGACCGCAGCCTCGGCAGCCACCCTGCTCGATGCCGTCGACGCCCTGCTCGCCCGGCTGTTCACCGTGCAGGTCGCCGCCCAGGCCCTGGACGAGGCCCCGGCGGGCAGCGGGATCCACCTGTCGTTCGGCGAGGTCAACCGTCGCCTCGTCGAGGCGGTCGACAAGACGGCTCTCTACCGCCTCCTGCTCGCGGAACTCGCCGTGATCACCGAGACCCGTCGGTGGGAGGAGGTGTTCGCCCTGATCGACCTCATCGCGAAGGGCGCCACCGGAAACCGGTGACGCCCCTGCGTGGAAAGTCGTGCCTCAGATCTCGCCCCGGAGCTTCGCCAGGGCCTCGGCGAGGATCGCCTCGCCGTCGGCGTCGGTGCGGCGCTCGCGGACGTAGGCGAGGTGGGTCTTGTAGGGCTCGTTGCGGGCCGGGGCGGGCGGATTGTGCTCGTCCTGGCCGGCGGGGAAGCCGCAGCGGGGGCAGTCCCAGGTGTCGGGGATGGCTGCCTCTGCGGCGAAACTCGGGCGCGTCTCGTGCTTGTTGGCGCACCAGAAGGAGATGCGGTTGCGCGGGGCGGATTCGCCGCGCTCCGCCTCTCCCATCGGGCCGGCGCCGACTCTGCTGCCTCGGATCGCGTTGCCACTTGCCACGGTCTGACTCCCTGCGTGCTGGTGCCGTCCGGCCGCGGCTGGGCGGACGGTGGCGAAGTCGTCCTAGTGTAAGCGGGAGTTAAGGCTGTGCCACCATCGCCCGCCGACTGGTTTCAGCTCTTGTACTTGAGCAGCAGTCCGAGCACCACGATGCAGGCGAACCAGGCCACGCCGATGATGACGGTGATGCGGTCGAGGTTGCGCTCGGCCACCGCGGAACCGCCGCCGGTGGACATCGCGCCGCCACCGAACATGTCGGACAGACCGCCGCCCTTGCCCTTGTGGAGCAGGACCAGCATGATCATCAGCGAGCTGAGGATGATCAGAGCAATCTCGAACCCGAGAACCACGACGGGACCAACTCTCTCGTATCTTCGGCGAAGGGGCCGGGCCCGCTTCTCCGCGGTCCGGCCCCAAAGCCTACGTTGCTGTGGCGGCGTTAGCCTACTGCCTGCTCGCGGTAGCGCACGATCTTGACGAACTCGTCGGCGTCCAGGGAGGCGCCGCCGATCAGACCGCCGTCCACGTCGGGCTTGGCCATCAGGCCGGCCGCGGACGAGGACTTCACCGAACCGCCGTACAGGATACGGACCTTGGCGGCCAGGTCGGCGCTGTAGAGCTCGGCGAGGCGGGCCCGGATCGCGCCGCAGACCTCCTGCGCGTCCTCGGGGGTGGCGACCTCTCCGGTGCCGATCGCCCAGACCGGCTCGTACGCGACGACGATCTGCTCGGCCTCGGCGGCGGGGACGCCGTCCAGGGCGCCGTCCAGCTGCGCCAGGGTGAACTCGACCTGGGCGCCGGCCTTGCGGACGTCCAGCGGCTCGCCGATGCACAGGATCGGCACGACGCCGTTGCGGAAGGCGGCCTTCACCTTGGCGTTGACGATCTCCTCGTTCTCGCCGTGGTACTGGCGGCGCTCGGAGTGGCCGATCACCGCGTAGGCGCACTTCAGCTTCGCCAGCATCGGGCCCGACACCTCACCGGTGTAGGCGCCGCCGTCGTGCTGCGAGATGTCCTGCGAGCCGTACTTGATCTTCAGGCGGTCGCCGTCGACCAGGGTCTGCACCGAGCGCAGATCGGTGAACGGGACCAGGACCGCGACCTCGACGGCCTCGTAGTCCTTGTCGGCCAGCGCGAACGCCAGCTTCTGGGTGTGCTGGATGGCCTCGAGGTGGTTGAGGTTCATCTTCCAGTTGCCCGCCATCAGCGGGAGACGCTCAGTCATGTCTTTCTCAGTCCTCCAGGGCGGCGAGACCGGGAAGGGTCTTGCCCTCCAGGTACTCGAGGCTCGCGCCACCGCCGGTCGAGATGTGTCCGAACTTCGCCTCGTCGAAGCCGAGGGTGCGCACCGCCGCCGCCGAGTCGCCGCCGCCGACCACGGTGAAGGCGTCCGAGTCCAGCAGCGCCTGGGCGACCGCGCGGGTGCCGTCGGCGAACGCCGGGTGCTCGAAGACGCCCATCGGGCCGTTCCAGAAGACCGTCCGCGCGTCGGCGATCTTCTGCGCGAAGAGCTGCGCGGTCTTCGGGCCGATGTCCAGGCCGAGCGCGCCGTCCGGGATGGCGTCCACGTCGACGACCGCGTAGTCCGCCACCGGGGCACCGGTCTTGACGTCCGGGAAGCTGCCGGAGACCGCGGTGTCCAGCGGGATCACGAACTCCACGCCCTGCTCGGCGCCGCGCTTCAGGTAGTCCTGGACGACCGGGATCTGGTCCTCCTGCAGCAGCGAGGAGCCGACGCCGTGGCCCTGGGCCGCGATGAAGGTGTACATCATGCCGCCGCCGATCAGGATCCGGTCGGCCTTGCCGAGCAGGTTCTCGATCACGCCGACCTTGTCGGAGACCTTCGAGCCGCCGAGCACCACCACGTACGGGCGGGCGACGTCCTCGGTGAGGCGCTTGAGCACGCCGACCTCGGTGGCGATCAGGTCGCCCACCGCGTGCGGCAGGCGGGCCGGCAGGTCGTAGACCGAGGCGTGCTTGCGGTGCACCGCGCCGAAGCCGTCACCGACGTACAGGTCGGCGAGCGAGGCGAGTTCGTCGGCGAAGGCGCCGCGCGCGGCGTCGTCCTTGGAGGTCTCGCCCGCGTTGAAGCGCAGGTTCTCCAGCAGCGTGACCTCGCCGTCGCCCAGGGCGGCGACGGTGGCCTTCGCGCTGTCCCCGACGGTGTCGGTGGCGAAGGCCACCGGGCGGCCGAGGATCTCACCGAGGCGGACCGCCACCGGCGCGAGGGAGTACTGCGGCTCCGGCGCGCCCTTCGGACGGCCCAGGTGCGAGGCGACGACCACCCGCGCGCCGCGCTCGACCAGCTTGGCGATGGTCGGCGCGACGGCCCGGATCCGGCCGTCGTCGGTGATGGTGTCGCCGGACAGCGGCACGTTGAGGTCGGCGCGGACGAACACCCGCTTGCCGGAGACCTCCAGGTCTTCGATCGTCTTCACGGTCTTGCTCCTCAGGGGGTGGAACGGTGCGCAGACGGCGACACGACGGCGGGCCACCGGTTGGGTAGGACGGGACGAGGGTGGGCGCAGCGGCAGGGCCCGGCGGCGGTGACAGCCGTCCGGGCCCTGCCCCTTACGTCACGTCGACTACCGCTGGGGTCAGAGCTGCTCGCCGACCAGGGCGACCAGGTTGACGAGGCGGTTCGAGTAGCCGAACTCGTTGTCGTACCAGCCGAGCACCTTGACCTGGTTGCCCTGAACCATCGTCAGCTGCGAGTCGAAGATGCAGGAGTGCGGGTCGTTGACGATGTCCGAGGAGACGATCGGGTCCTCGGTGTAGGCCAGGATGCCCTTGAGCGGGCCCTCCTGCGCGGCCTTCTGGAAGGCGGCGTTGACCTCGTCCTTGGTGACCTCGCGCTCGAGGGTGACCACCAGGTCGGTGATCGAGCCGGTCGGGACCGGGACGCGCAGCGAGGTGCCGTCCAGCTTGCCCTTCAGCTCCGGCAGGACCAGGGCGGTGGCCTTCGCGGCACCGGTCGAGGTCGGGATGATGTTCTGCGAGGCGGCGCGGGCGCGACGCAGGTCCTTGTGCGGGAAGTCCAGGGTGACCTGGTCGTTGGTGAACGCGTGCACCGTGGTCATCAGACCCTTGACGATGCCGAAGTTCTCGTTCAGCACCTTCGCCATCGGCGCCACGCAGTTGGTGGTGCAGGAGGCGTTGGAGATGATGTCGTGCGCGGCCGCGTCGTACTTGTCGTCGTTGACGCCCAGGACGATGGTGATGTCCTCGTCGGTCGCGGGCGCCGAGATGATGACCTTCTTCGCACCGGCGGTGATGTGCTTCTTCGCAGCATCGGCCTTGGTGAAGATGCCGGTGGACTCGACGACGATGTCGGCGCCCAGGGCGGCCCAGGGAAGGTTGGCGGGGTCGCGTTCGGCGGTGACCTTGAAGGTGTGGCCGTCGACGGTGATGCTGTCCTCGGTGTGCGAGACCTCGCCGGGGAAGGTACCGAGAGTGGTGTCGTACTTGAGCAGGTGAGCCAGAGTCTTGGTGTCGGTCAGGTCGTTGACACCGACGATCTCGATGTCCGCGCCCTGGGACTTGACCGCACGGAAGAAGTTACGGCCGATGCGGCCGAACCCGTTGATGCCTACCCGGATCGTCACGAACCGATCTCCTCTTAGGTACGCCGGGCCGGAGCCCGACGGGGGTGAAATTTGGGTTGTCCCCGACCACTGCTGACCCTACCTCCCCCAAGTGTCGCAAGGCACATCGCCTCACCGGTAGGGCGCAATGGCCCGGGCGCAGCAAAGGGGCGTGCGGAGTTGGCCGCGGCGGCTTGCCGCGACCCGCTCCGCACGCCCCTCGGGCGGCGCCACGGGACGGTTGACGACCCGTCAGTTCAGGGCCATCTCCTCGGTCAGGTTGGCCTCGGTGTTGGGCAGGCCGAGTTCGGCGGCCCGCTTGTCGGCCATCGCCAGCAGGCGGCGGATCCGGCCCGCGACCGCGTCCTTGGTCAGCGGCGGGTCGGCGAGCGCGCCGAGCTCCTCCAGCGAGGCCTGCTTGTGCTGCATGCGCAGCGCGCCGGCCGCCGCCAGGTGCTCGGGCACCTCGTCGCCGAGGATCTCCAGCGCCCGCTGCACCCGGGCGCCGGCCGCGACCGCGGCGCGGGCCGAGCGGCGCAGGTTGGCGTCGTCGAAGTTGGCCAGCCGGTTGGCGGTGGCGCGCACCTCGCGGCGCATCCGCCGCTCCTCCCAGGCCAGCACCGACTCGTGCGCGCCGAGCCGGGTGAGCAGCGCGCCGATCGCGTCGCCGTCGCGGATCACCACCCGGTCGACGCCGCGCACCTCGCGGGCCTTGGCCGGGATGCCCAGCCGGCGGGCCGCGCCGACCAGGGCGAGCGCCGCCTCCGAACCGGGGCAGGTGATCTCCAGCGAGGAGGAGCGCCCCGGCTCGGTGAGCGAGCCGTGCGCCAGGAACGCGCCGCGCCAGGCCGCCTCCGCGTCGCAGGTCGCCCCGGACACCACCGCCGGGGGCAGTCCCCGGATCGGCCGTCCGCGTCCGTCCACCAGCCCGGTCTGCCGGGCCAGCAACTCGCCGTCCTTCACCACCCGCACCACGTACCGGCTGCCGCGTCGCAGACCGCCGGGGGCCATCACCACCAGATCCGAGGAGTGTCCGAAGATCTCCAGGAGGTCCTTGCGCAGCCGCCGTGCCGCAATGCCGGTGTCCAGCTCCGCCTCGATCACGATGCGGCCGCTCACAATGTGCAGTCCGCCCGCAAAACGCAGGATCGCCGAGACCTCCGCCTTGCGGCAGCAGGCACGGGTGACGGGAAGTCGGGAGATCTCGTCTTTCACCGCTGCCGTCATCGCCATGGGCCGATCCTTCCATGAGTCCGGAAAATCCGGTCGTACGCCGCGGCCAAGAGCTCCGGGTCGTGTCGCGGCGTGCCGTCGGCCCGGGCCACCGAACCGAGCACCAGTGCGGCGCCCATCCGCTCGGCGGCCTGCTCCAGGCCGGCCAGGTCGGCGACCCCGAAGGCGCCGCCGGTGACGGCGCGCTCATCCACCAGGATCGCATCCACCACCAGCTGCGGAGCGTGGTCGGCGATCACCTCCAGGTGGCGCTGCGGGGTGAAGCCCTCGGTCTCGCCGGGCTGCGGCGCCAGGTTGAGGGTCAGCAGCCGGCGGGCCCGGGTCTCGGTGAGCGCCTTGGCCAGCTCGGGGACCAGCAGGTGCGGCAGCACGCTGGTGAACCAGGAGCCGGGGCCGAGCACCACCCAGTCCGCCTCCAGCACCGCCTGCACCGCGTCCGGGACGGCCGGCGGCTCGTCCGGCACCAGCCGGATCGACTGCACGGTGCCGGGCGTCACGGCGACCGCGGCCTGGCCGCGCACCGCCGTGACCTCGGCGGGCCGGGCCGGGTCGTGGCCGCGGACCTGCGCCTCGATGTCCAGCGGGACGGCCGACATCGGCAGCACCCGGCCCTGCACGTTCAGCAGCCGGCCGACCCAGTTCAGCGCCTCCACCGGGTCGCCGAGCTTCTCCCACAGCGCCACGATCAGCAGGTTGCCGACCGCGTGGCCGCCGAGCTCGCCGTTCCCGGTGAAGCGCTGCTGGATCACCTCGGACCAGGTGCGGCCCCAGTCGTCGTCGCCGCACAGCGCGGCCAGCGCCTTGCGCAGGTCGCCGGGCGGCAGCACGCCGAGCTCGGCGCGCAGCCGCCCGCTGGAACCGCCGTCGTCGGCGACGGTGACCACCGCGGTCAGCTCGGTGGTCAGCCGGCGCAGCGCGGACAGCGAGGCGGACAGGCCCTGCCCGCCGCCCAGCGCGGCGATCCTGGGGGCCTTGCGCCGGGACTTCTGGGAGGCCCGCTCGGCAGGTCTGGCCTGGAGCTGCTGCCGCGCTGGCACGTATCCCGTCACGCCGACCCCATGTTCCTGTCTCGTGCTCAGCCGGGCGGCGCGGGGACGAGGTGCTCCGCGGCCGTCACTCCCGGCCCATGTCGCGGTGGACCAGCACCGTCTCGACGCCGTCCGCGATCAGACGCTTCGTCAGCTGCTCGGACATCGCCACGCTGCGGTGCTTGCCACCGGTGCAGCCTACGGCAAGCGTCATGTAGCGCTTGCCCTCGCGCCGGTAACCCTCGGTGATGATCCGCATCAGCTCGGCGTAGCCGTCCAGGAACTCCTGCGCCCCGGGCTGCTGGAAGACGTACTCTGCCACGTCCGGGTCGGTTCCGGTACGGGCCCGCAGCTCGGGCACCCAGTGCGGGTTCGGCAGGAAGCGGCAGTCCACCACCAGGTCGGCGTCGACCGGCAGGCCGTACTTGAAGCCGAAGGACATCACGGTGGCCCGCAGCTCCGGCTCGTCGTTGCCGGAGAACTGGGCGTCCAGCTTGGCGCGCAGCTGGTGCACGTTGAGGTTGGAGGTGTCGACCACCAGGTCGGCCTCGCCGCGCAGCTCGCGCAGCAGCTCCCGCTCCTGGGCGATGCCGTCGACGATCCGGCCGTCGCCCTGCAGCGGGTGCGGGCGGCGGACGTTCTCGAAGCGGCGCACCAGCGCCTCGTCGGAGGAGTCCAGGAAGACCACGCGCAGCCGCACGCCGCGCTTCTCCAACTCCTCCAGCGAGGTCAGCAGGTCGTCGAAGAACGACCGGCCGCGGACGTCGACCACGGCGCCGATCCGCGGCACCGAGCCCTGCGAGCGGGCCCCCAGGTCGACCATGGTCGGGATCAGCGCCGGCGGCAGGTTGTCCACCACGAACCAGCCGAGGTCCTCCAGGCACTTGGCGGCGGTGGACCGGCCGGCTCCGGACATGCCGGAGATGATCACCAGCTCGGGGACGGTCTCTCCCCCGTTGGACACTGTCACGTCTGTTCCCCGCTTCTCGGTGCCACTGTGGCGGTGCTGTCATCGATGATCTCGCCGGTCGCGGTGTTGACCGCGAATGCGGCAGGTGTACGGGAGGCCAAGGCTGCGGCAACAGTCTCCGCGGTCCGGCGCCCGATCCCGGGAACCTCGCACAGCTCGTCGACCGTGGCCGCGCGCAGCTTCTTCAGTGAACCGAAGTGCTTCAGCAGGGCCCGGCGGCGAGTCTCTCCAAGGCCGGGGACGGAGTCCAGCTCCCCCGCCGTGAGCCGCTTGGAGCGCTTGGTGCGCTGGTAGGAGATGGCGAAACGGTGCGCCTCGTCGCGCACCCGCTGCAACAGGTAGAGGCCCTCGCTGGAGCGCGGCAGCACCACCGGGTCGTCCTGCCCGGGCAGCCACACCTCCTCCAGCCGCTTGGCCAGGCCGCACACCGCGACGTCGTCGATGCCCAGTTCGTCCAGGGCCCGCTGGGCGGCCGCGACCTGCGGCTGCCCGCCGTCGACCACCAGCAGCTGCGGCGGGTAGGCGAAGCGCCTCGGGCGGCCGTCATCGGTGCGGCCGGTCCCGTCGGTCGGCGCCCCGTCGTCCTCCGGTCCCTCCTCGGGGACCGCCCACTCGCCGGTCTGCTCGCGCTCCTGCAGGTAACGGCGGAACCGGCGGGTGATCACCTCGTGCATCGAGCGGACGTCGTCCTGGCCCTCGAAGCCGCGGATCTGGAAGCGCCGGTACTCGCTCTTGCGGGCCAGGCCGTCCTCGAAGACCACCATCGAGGCGACCACGTCCTCGCCCTGCAGGTGCGAGATGTCGAAGCACTCGATCCGCAGCGGCACCGAGTCCAGCTCCAGCGCGTCGGTGATCTCCTGCAGCGCCCGGCTACGGGTCGTCAGGTCCGAGGCCCGCTTGGTCTTGTGCAGCGCCAGCGCTTGCAGCGCGTTGCGCTGCACGGTCTCCATCAGGTCCTTCTTGTCGCCGCGCTGCGGCACCCGCAGGTCGACGTGGGCGCCGCGCAGCCCGCTCAGCCACTCCCGGGCCGCCTCGCCCGGCAGCGCCGGGACCAGCACCTCGCGCGGCACCTGCTCGGTGCCCGCGCCGTACAGCTGCTGCAGGGCGTGCTCCACCAGCCCGGCGGTGTCCACGTCCTCGACCTTGTCGGTCACCCAGCCGCGCTGGCCGCGGACCCGGCCGCCGCGGACGTGGAAGATCTGCACCGCGGCCTCGAGTTCGTCCTCGGCCAGCGCGAGCAGGTCCGCGTCGGTGCCGTCGGCCAGCACCACCGCGTTCTTCTCCATCGCCCGCTTCAGCGCCCCGAGGTCGTCGCGCAGCCGGGCCGCCTTCTCGTACTCCATGTCGGCCGCGGCGTCCTGCATCTGCTGCTCCAGGCGGCGCAGGTAGTTGCCCGTCCGGCCGGCCATGAAGTCGCAGAACTCCTCGGCGAGTTCGCGGTGCTCGTCGGCGGTGACCCGGCCCACGCAGGGCGCCGCGCACTTGCCGATGTACCCCAGCAGGCAGGGCCGGCCGACCTGTTGGGCCCGCTTGAACACGCCGTTGGAGCACGTCCGCACCGGGAACACCCGCAGCAGCAGGTCCACCGTCTCGCGGATCGCCCAGGCGTGCCCGTACGGGCCGAAGTAGCGCACGCCCTTGCGGTGCGCGCCACGCATCACCTGGACCCGGGGGAACTCCTCGCCCAGGGTGACCGCCAGCTCCGGGTAGCTCTTGTCGTCCCGGTACTTGACGTTGAACCGCGGGTCGAACTCCTTGATCCAGGAGTACTCCAGCTGCAGCGCCTCGACCTCGGTCGACACCACGGTCCACTCCACCGAGGCGGCGGTCGTCACCATGGTCGCGGTGCGCGGGTGCAGGTTGGCGACGTCCTGGAAGTACGAGGAGAGCCGGGGCCGCAGGCTCTTCGCCTTGCCCACGTAGATGACCCGACCGTGCGCGTCGCGGAACTTGTACACCCCGGGAGAGACCGGGATCGCCCCCGGCGCCGGACGGTAGGTGGACGGGTCTGCCATAGCCCTACCGTACCGACTGCCACCGACACTCCGCGGCGACCACCGTCAGCTGGACGGCTCCGGCCGGGTGGCGGCGGCCAGGTGGGCCTTGAGGTCGGCGTTCTCCGCTTCCAGGGCGATGATGCGCTTGCGCGCGAAGTACAGCTCCAGGACGGCGTCCTGGAACTCCAGGACCAGTTCCTCGGGCGTCAGTTGCACGTCTCCCCCCGCCGCGTCACGCCGAGGCGAGCTGGGTGACGGTGCCGTTCGAGCCGCGCCAGTACAGCGCCCCGCCCTGCGCGTACAGCGCGCCGCCGCCGGCGGTGGAATCGACGGAGGTCGGCGCGGTGGCCGTGTTGCCGACCCGCACCACGCCCTCCACCAGCAGGCCCGCCGCGGCGCCGGGCCGCTGCACGATGTGCACCTGGGCGCGCGGGGTGGCGGCGCGGTCGATGCCGATGCCGATCAGGCCGGTGCCGCGGACGATGAAGTCGTCCAGGCCGGTGTTGTTGCGCAGCGCGATCAGACTGCCCCTGGTCGGGCCGGTGGTCGCGGTCAGGTAGATGCCCTGGGCGGCGGTGCCGGAGGTCTGCAGGTCGATGGAGAGGGCGGCGGCGTTCTGGTCGGAGCCGTCGGCGTAGCCCTTGTGCGCGATCTTGAGGGTGCCGCGGCCCTTCTCGGTGCCGGACAGGTACATCGCCGAGGTGTCCGGGTTGTCCGAGGCGACGTTCAGCGCGACGCCGCCGCCGGACGTGCCGGCCTGGTAGACCACCAGCGCGTGCGCGTCGCTGTTGGCCGGGTTGGTCGGGTTGTTCGCCATCGACGCCGTCTTGAAGAACGCCGCCTGCCCGTCCTGCCCGTTGCCGTAGAAGCTCTGCGCGTTGACCTGCCCGTCGAACACCGTCACCGGCGTCGCCGCGGCGGCGCTGTCCGCACCGCCGACCGCCACGGTCACCGCCCCCGCGGTGAACCCGCCCAGGAACAACCGTCGATCCATCCCCGACTCCCCCGCCCTCGAACTCTTCTGACGCCGCCTCAGGCCTTGGTGACCTGGAGCTTCCCGTTCTGCACCGCCACCTGGTACGCGGGCAGCGGCTTCGGCGCCGGACCGTCCTGGACGGCGCCGTCCGCGATCCCGAACCGGCTGCCGTGGCAAAGGCACTGGATCTGGCTGTTGCGCACCCCGTCGACCAGGCAGCCGGCGTGCGTGCAGGTCGCGCTGAACGCCTTGAACTGCCCCTCGCTGGGCTGCGTCACCACGATCTTCTGGTCGCGGTACACCTTGCCCCCGCCGACCGGCACGTCGGACGCGGCGCCCAGGTCGACCGGACCCGCGGCGGGCGACGATGCCTGGCTCGTACCGCCGCCCCCGCCGGACGACGAGCACCCCGCGACGGCCGTCCCGCCGGCCAGGACGGCGGCGGCGCAGCACAGCACGGTACGACGGGAGGCGACGGGCTCGGACACGTGAACTCCTTTGGCGCGGGGGACGGCGCGAGCAACCTAGCACGCACCGCCCCCACGCCCCGGGGCTTCGGTCCTACCGCTTCTTCCGCTTCACCGGCGTCGCGTCCGACACGTCCTTCAGGATGTCCCGGAGGAACTTGCCGGTGTGGCTGACCGTGGAGGCCGCGACCTCCTCGGGCGTGCCCTCGATGACCACCGTGCCGCCGCCGGAACCGCCCTCGGGGCCCATGTCGACCAGCCAGTCGGCGGTCTTGATGACGTCGAGGTTGTGCTCGATGACGATGACGGTGTTGCCCTTGTCGACCAGGCCCTCCAGGACCTTGATCAGCTTGCTGATGTCCTCGAAGTGCAGGCCGGTGGTGGGCTCGTCGAGGACGTAGACCGTGCGGCCGGTGGAGCGCTTCTGCAGCTCGGAGGAGAGCTTGACGCGCTGGGCCTCGCCGCCGGAGAGGGTGGTGGCGGGCTGGCCGAGCCGGACGTAGCCGAGGCCGACCTCCTTGAGCGTCCTCAGGTGGCGGGCGATCGCCGGGACGGCCTCGAAGAAGTCGAGGCCCTCCTCGATCGGCATGTCGAGCACCTCGGCGATGGACTTGCCCTTGTAGTGGACCTCCAGCGTCTCCCGGTTGTAGCGGGCGCCGTGGCAGACCTCGCAGGGGACGTAGACGTCCGGCAGGAAGTTCATCTCGATCTTGATGGTGCCGTCGCCGGAGCAGTTCTCGCAGCGGCCGCCCTTGACGTTGAACGAGAACCGGCCCGGCAGGTAGCCGCGGACCTTGGCCTCCTGGGTCTCCGCGAAGAGCTTGCGCACGTGGTCGAAGACGCCGGTGTAGGTGGCCGGGTTGGAGCGCGGGGTGCGGCCGATCGGCGACTGGTCGACGTGCACCACCTTGTCGACCAGGTCGGTGCCGGTGATCCGGGTGTGCCGGCCGGGGACGCTGCGAGCGCCGTTCAGCTCGCGGGCGAGGTGGGTGTAGAGGATGTCGTTGACCAGCGTCGACTTGCCCGAACCGGAGACGCCCGTGATGGCCGTGAAGGTGCCGAGCGGGAAGGCGACCGTGACGTCCTTGAGGTTGTGCTCCCGCGCCCCGTGCACCACGATCTGCCGTTTCTTGTCGCGCGGGCGGCGCGCGGCGGGGATCGGGATGGCGCGCTTGCCGGACAGGTACTGGCCGGTGAGCGACTCCTCGTTCTTCAGCAGCTCCTTGAGCGAGCCGGAGTGCACCACCTTGCCGCCGTGCTCGCCGGCACCGGGGCCGATGTCGACCACCCAGTCGGCGGTCTTGATGGTGTCCTCGTCGTGCTCGACCACGATCAGGGTGTTGCCGATGTCCCGCAGCCGGACCAGGGTCTCGATCAGGCGATGGTTGTCGCGCTGGTGCAGGCCGATGGAGGGCTCGTCCAGCACGTAGAGCACGCCGACCAGGCCGGAGCCGATCTGGGTGGCGAGCCGGATGCGCTGGGCCTCGCCGCCGGAGAGCGTGCCGGCGGCGCGGTTCAGCGACAGGTAGTCGAGGCCGACGTCGACCAGGAAGCGCAGCCGCTCCAGGACCTCCTTGAGGACCCGCTCGGCGATCTGCTTGTCCCGCGCGTCGAGCCGCAGGGCGCCCAGGAAGTCCGCGCAGTCGCTGATCGACATCGCGGAGACGTCGGCGATCGACTTGTCCATCACGGTGACCGCGAGGACGACGGGCTTCAGCCGGGTGCCGTGGCAGGTCGGGCAGGGCACCTCCCGCATGTACCCCTCGAAGCGCTCGCGGCTGGAGTCGCTCTCCGACTCCGAGTGACGGCGCGTCACGAACGGGACGGCGCCCTCGAAGGCGGTGGTGTACGAGCGCTCGCGGCCGTAGCGGTTGCGGTAGCGGACCTCGACCTGGGTCTTGTGGCCGTACAGCAGCGCCTTCCGGGCGCGCGCGGGCAGCCCGGCCCAGGCGATGTCGGTGCGGAAGCCGAGCTCGCCGGCCAGCGCGTCGATCAGGCGCTGGAAGTACTCCTTGGTGGCGCCCTGCGACCACGGGTGGATGGCGCCCTCGTCGAGCGACTTCTGATCGTCGGGGACGACCAGCTCCGGGTCGACCTCCATCCGGTTGCCCAGGCCCGAGCAGTCCGGACAGGCGCCGAACGGCGAGTTGAAGGAGAACGAGCGCGGCTCCAACTCCTCGAAGGAGACGTCGTCGTACGGGCAGTAGAGGTGCTCGGAGAACATCCGCTCGCGCTCGGGGTCGTCCTCCGCGAGGTCGACGAAGTCGAGCACCACCATGCCGCCGCCCAGCTTGAGCGCGGTCTCCACCGAGTCGGTGAGCCTGCGCTTGGCGCTCGCCTTCACGGTGAGGCGGTCGATGACCACCTCGATGGTGTGCTTCTCCTGCTTCTTGAGCGTGGGCGGCTCGGTGAGCTGGACGGTCTGGCCGTCCACCCGGGCGCGCGCGTACCCCTTGGACTGCAGGTCGGCGAAGAGGTCGACGAACTCGCCCTTGCGCTCGCGGACCACCGGGCTGAGCACCTGGAACCGGGTGCCCTCGGCGAGCTCCAGCACCCGGTCCACGATGGCCTGCGGCGACTGCCGGGCGATCGGGCGCCCGCAGTGCGGGCAGTGCGGCTTGCCGATCCGGGAGAACAGCAGGCGCAGGTAGTCGTACACCTCGGTGATGGTGCCGACGGTGGAGCGCGGGTTGCGGTTGGTGGACTTCTGGTCGATCGAGACGGCCGGGGAGAGGCCCTCGATGAAGTCCACGTCGGGCTTGTCCATCTGCCCGAGGAACTGGCGGGCGTACGAGGAGAGCGACTCGACGTACCGGCGCTGCCCCTCGGCGAAGATCGTGTCGAAGGCCAGCGAGGACTTGCCGGACCCGGAGAGGCCCGTGAAGACGATGAGGGAATCCCGGGGCAGGTCGAGCGAGACGTTCTTGAGGTTGTGCTCGCGTGCACCACGGACGACGAGGCGGTCTGCCACTGCTTCTGGCGCCTTTCTCCGGGTCGAGATGAGAGGTGTGCTTCTTCCAGGATGCGGCAGCCAGCCTACTAGCTCATTCGTTCGAATATCGAGCTCGTCCAGCCGGGTCCACCCGGACGAGTGAACGGCACCCGCACTCGACGGTAGCGTCAACGACTGACAACCGGCCCGGGCAACGGCCCACCCCACCGGGAACCGCCCGGAACCGGTCCACCGCTCGTCGAAAGGCACCGCCGATGACCGACGCCACGACCGCCGCCGAGGGGCTGCGGGCCACCGTCGAGAGCACCGACCTGCTGCTGCACACCGTCGCCGAGCTGAAGCCGGAGGCGCTGTTCGAACCGTCCGCGCTGCCCGGCTGGACCCGCGGCCACGTGCTCACCCACCTCGCCCGCAACGCCGACTCGCTGGTCAACCTGCTGACCGGCGCCCGCACCGGCCGGGACATCCCGCAGTACGACCCGCCGGAGTCCCGGGACGCCGACATCGAGGCGGGCGCCGGCCGCCCGCTGGAGGAACAGCTGGCCGACCTCAAGGAGAGCCAGCGCCGCTTCCTGGACGCCGGCGCGCTGCTCGCCCCCGAGCACTGGCAGGCCCGGATCACCCACCGCACCGGCTACGTCTTCCCCGCCTGGGAGATCCCCTACAAGCGGCTGATGGAGCTTGAGTACCACCACGTCGACCTGAACGCGGGCTACACCCCGGCGCACTGGCCGGAGTCCTTCGCCACCGCCGAGTTCCGGCGGCTGGCCGACCGGTTCGCCGCGCTCGACGGACTGCCGGGCACCGTGCTGGTCGCCGAGGACGCCGGGCTGGAGGGCCGGCTCGGCGGCGAGCAGGCCGTGCAGCTCACCGTGGAGGGCCCGGTTCGGGCGCTGACCGGCTGGCTGTCCGGCCGTTCGAACGGCGACGGTCTGCAGGTGCACCGCGGCGACGAGGGCCTGGTCGACCCGCGCAGCGCGCTGCCGAAGCTCCCCCCGATGGGATGATGACCACGGCAGCAGTTGCACACCTGGCCCAGCGGCAGCGAGGAGCGGCGCGATGACGTACCACGGAGCGGTCAAGGTCGGCGGGGCACCGGACGTCCGCGAGCTGGCGCACCTGATCATCACCAAGGTGGCGGTCGGCCCGTACGACAACAACGCCTACCTGCTGCGCTGCCGGGCCACCGACGAGCAGCTGCTGATCGACGCGGCGGCGGACGCCCCGGTGCTGCTGGAGACGGTCGGCCCGCGGCTGGCCGTGGTGGTCACCACCCACCGGCACCACGACCACTGGGGCGCGCTCGCCGAGGTGGTCGCCGCGACCGGGGCGCGCACCGCGGCCGGGCGGATCGACGCCGAGGGCATCGAGGTGCCGACCGACGTCCCGCTGGAGGACGGCTCGGTGCTCCGGGTCGGCCACGTCGAGCTGACGGTGCGCCACCTGGTGGGCCACACCCCGGGCGCGATCGTGCTGGTCTACGACGACCCGCAGGGCCACCCGCACCTGTTCACCGGCGACTGCCTCTTCCCCGGCGGGGTGGGCAACACCTGGGGCGACCCGGCCGCCTTCGACTCGCTGTTCCGGGACGTCAACGAAAAGGTCTTCGACGTCCTCCCGGACGAGACCTGGGTCTACCCCGGCCACGGCAACGACACCACCCTGGGCGCCGAGCGCCCGCACCTGCCGGAGTGGCGCGAGCGCGGCTGGTGAGGACGCGTGAGGCCCCCGCCGCGGCGTACCCGGCGGGGGCCCTCACGGTGCGTCAGGCGTCGATCCTCGCCGGCTCCTCGGCCTGCTCCCGCTGCTTGCGGGCGGCGACCAGGCTGGTGACGGTGGTGACCGCCAGGGTCAGCCCGATGAAGGCCAGCGAGAAGGCGATGCTGATCTCGGGGACGTGCACGCCGCTCTCGTGCAGCGCGTGCAGGATCAGCTTCAGCCCGATGAAGCCCAGGATCACCGACAGGCCGTACGAGAGGTGGACCAGCTTCTTCAGCAGTCCGCCGATCAGGAAGTACAGCTGCCGCAGGCCCATCAGCGCGAAGGCGTTGGCGGTGAAGACGATGTACGGGTCCTGGGTGAGACCGAAGATGGCCGGGATCGAGTCCAGCGCGAACAGCACGTCGGTGGTGCCGATCGCCAGCATCACGATCAGCATCGGGGTGACCAGCCGGCGGCCGTTCTCCCGGATGAAGAGCTTGGTGCCGTGGTACCGGTCGGTGGAGGGGACGCGCTGCTGGATCGCCTTGAGCAGGCGGTTCTCCTCGAACTCCTCGTCCTCCTCCTCGGCCCGCGCCTCCTTGATCAGCTTCCAGGCCGTCCAGACCAGGAACGCGCCGAAGAGGTAAAACACCCAGGAGAAGCTGGCGACCAGCGCCGCGCCGCCCGCGATGAAGACCGCCCGCAGCACCAGGGCGATGATCACGCCGAACATCAGCACCCGCTGCTGGTAGATCCTCGGCACCGCGAACTTGCCCATGATCAGGATGAACACGAACAGGTTGTCGACGCTGAGCGACTTCTCGGTGACGTAGCCGGCGAAGAACTCGCCGGCCGGCTTCCCGCCGCCGTACCACCAGAGGAATCCACCGAACAGTCCGGCCAGCGCGATCCAGACCGCGGTCCAGATCCCGGCCTCCTTGACGGAGACCTCGTGCGGCTTGCGGCCGCCGATGAAGAAATCGGCCGCGATCAACGCGACCAGCACCGCGATGGTGCCGGTCCAAAGGCCCACGGAAACGTCCACTACTGCTCCTCCGGCAGGTAGGCGAACAACATCGTCACTGCCGGAGGTCTCTTCCGCCGCACGGCACGCGAAAGTGCCCGTACGGCCAGCGCCCCGGGACGCCACGATGGGCGCCCGTGATGACGGGGTCGCTGTACGGGGAATACTCCCCTCCGCTCCTGTCGAGGTTAACAGAAGAACCAAGGGAAGGTAAAGAAGGTAAAGGGCGGCCCTTTACCCGGGGCCCAGGGCCGGAGGGGTCGCCTACAGGAACGGCTCCACGAAGGGCAGCATGTCCCGGAAGGTCCGGCCGCTGGCGGGGGCGCCGATCGCGGTCATCTGCCAGCCCGCGCCGTCCCGGACCACCTTGGCCATGATCTGGCCGGTGTGCGGTCCGCCGCCGGTGAGCTCGTAGCGGGCCAGCTCCCGGCCGGTGGTCTCGTCGACCAGCCGGCAGTGCGCGTTCTGCACCTCCAGGAAGTTCTGGCCGCTGTACGAGCTGACGGTGAAGACGATCTGGGTGACCCGGGCGGGCACCTTCGACAGGTCGACCATGATCGACTCGTCGTCCCCGCCCGCGCCGGCCCCGCCGACCAGGTTGTCGCCGGTGTGGCGGACCGAACCGTCGTTGCTGAGCAGGTGCGAGAAGAAGACCACGTCGCTCATCACCTTGCCGTCGTACAGCAGGGCGGAGGCGTCCAGGTCGATCTCCTTCGGGCGGCGGCTGAACAGGCCGCGCTTGCCCGGTGCGGACTTCCATCCGAGGCCCATCCGGACCACCGTCAGCGTCTCGCCGGTGGACTTCATCAGGCTGACGCTCTGACCCTTGGCCAGATTCACGGACACGCTTCCGACCTCTTCCTCCGGGTCCCCCCGGTGTCTCCCCGAACGGTCGCCCCCGAAGCGTCTGCCCCGACGCCGACCGCGAACACCCTACGCCCCGGGCCCGCCGCCCCGGGGGCGGGGCGGCGAGTCTGTGGCAGAACCACGACAGTCGGACGGGCGGATCAGGCCATCCCGGCTTCCCGCATCTGGCGCAGCTCGCGCTTGAGCTCCTTGACCTCGTCGCGCAGCCGGGCCGCCACCTCGAACTGCAGCTCGGCCGCGGCGGAGTGCATCCGGTCCGTCATGTCCTGGATCAGCGAGGCGAGTTCGGCCGCGGGCAGGCTCTTGGCGGGCTTGCGGTCGATGCCCAGCGCGGGGACCGGCGCCTTGCCCTTGCCCTGGGCGCGGTAACCGGTGGCGAGCAGCTCCTGGGTGTCCACGTCCTCGGAGGACATGGTGGAGAGCAGGTCGCCGATCTTCTTGCGCAGCGGCTGCGGGTCGATGCCGTGCTTCTCGTTGTACGCCTGCTGGACGGCCCGGCGGCGGTTGGTCTCGTCGATCGCGAGCTCCATCGCCGGGGTGATCTTGTCGGCGTACATGTGCACCTGGCCGGAGACGTTACGGGCGGCGCGGCCGATGGTCTGGATCAGCGAGGTGCCGGAGCGCAGGAAGCCCTCCTTGTCGGCGTCCAGGATCGCCACCAGCGAGACCTCGGGCAGGTCGAGGCCCTCGCGGAGCAGGTTGATGCCGACCAGCACGTCGTACTCGCCGGCCCGCAGTTCGCGCAGCAGCTCGATCCGGCGCAGCGTGTCGACGTCGCTGTGCAGGTAGCGGACCCGGATGTCGAGGCCGAGGAAGTAGTCGGTGAGGTCCTCGGCCATCTTCTTGGTGAGCGTGGTGACCAGGACCCGCTCGTCCTTCTCCACCCGCTGCCGGATCTCGTGCACCAGGTCGTCGATCTGGCCCTCGGTGGGCTTGACGACCACCTCGGGGTCGATCAGGCCGGTGGGGCGGATGATCTGCTCCACCTGGCCGTCGCCGCGGGCGAGTTCGTACTTGCCGGGGGTGGCGGAGAGGTAGACGGTCTGGCCGATCCGCTCCTGGAACTCCTCCCACTTCAGCGGGCGGTTGTCCATCGCCGAGGGCAGCCGGAACCCGTGCTCGACCAGGGTGCGCTTGCGCGAGGCGTCGCCCTCGTACATCGCGCCGATCTGCGGGACCGTCACGTGCGACTCGTCGATGACCAGCAGGAAGTCCTCGGGGAAGTAGTCGAGCAGGGTGTTCGGCGGGGAGCCGGGCGAGCGGCCGTCGAAGTGCATCGAGTAGTTCTCCACGCCGGAGCAGGTGCCGATCTGGCGGAGCATCTCGATGTCGTAGGTGGTGCGCATGCGCAGCCGCTGGGCCTCCAGTAGCTTGCCCTGCTTCTCCATCCGGGCCAGGGTCTGCTCCAGCTCGGCCTCGATGTCGCGCACCGCGCGCTCCATCCGCTCCGGGCCGGCCACGTAGTGCGAGGCGGGGAAGACGTAGATCGACTCGTCCTCGCTGATCACCTCGCCGGTCAGCGGGTGCAGCGTGTAGAGCGCCTCGATCTCGTCGCCGAACATCTCGATCCGGACGGCGAGTTCCTCGTAGACCGGGAAGATCTCGATGGTGTCGCCGCGGACCCGGAAGGTGCCGCGGGTGAAGGCCAGGTCGTTGCGGGTGTACTGGATGTCGACGAAGCGGCGGAGCAGCGCGTCCCGGTCGACCTCCTCGCCGACCTTGAGCTGCACCATCCGGTCCACGTACTCCTGCGGGGTGCCGAGGCCGTAGATGCAGGAGACCGAGGCGACCACGATCACGTCGCGCCGGGTCAGCAGGCTGTTGGTGGCGGAGTGGCGCAGCCGCTCGACCTCCTCGTTGATCGAGGAGTCCTTCTCGATGTAGGTGTCGGTCTGCGGGACGTACGCCTCGGGCTGGTAGTAGTCGTAGTACGAGACGAAGTACTCGACCGCGTTGTTGGGCAGCAGCTCGCGGAACTCGTTGGCCAGCTGGGCGGCCAGCGTCTTGTTCGGGGCCATCACCAGGGTGGGCCGCTGCAGCTTCTCGATCATCCACGCCGTGGTGGCCGACTTGCCGGTGCCGGTCGCGCCGAGCAGGACGACGTCCTTCTCCCCCGCGCGGATCCGGCGCTCCAGCTCGGCGATGGCCGCCGGCTGGTCACCATTGGGCTGGAAGGGACTGACGACCTCGAAGGGCGCCACGGACCGCTCGATACTCGTGATGGGACGCACGAGTCCACGGTACGACCGCCCACCGACACTCGGCGGCGCCCGGCGTGATTCCGTCCGCTAGTTCGCGGAGTCGCGGGCCAGGGCGACCAGGCGGGAGACCGCGCGGAGGTACTTCTTGCGGTAGCCGCCGCGGAGCATCTCCTCGGTGAAGACGCGGTCGAACGGGACGCCGGAGGCGGTGATCGGCAGTTCGCGGTCGTACATCCGGTCGGCCAGCACCACCAGGCGCAGGGCGGTGGACTGGTCGTCGACCTGGTGCACGCCGCGCAGGAAGACCGCCTGGACGTCGTCCAGCAGCGCGCCGTAGCGGCTGGGGTGGACCTCCTTCAGGTGCTCCAGCAGGGCGTCGAAGTCGGCCAGCGCGGCGCCCGGCGCGGCCGCGGCGCGGGCGGTCACCTCGGCGTCGGTGTACGGCGGCGGGGCGTCGGGCAGGCCGCGGTGGCGGTAGTCCTGGCCGTCGATCCGGACCGGGCGGAAGTGCGCGGACAGGCCCTGGATCTCGCGCATGAAGTCGGCGGCGGCGAACCGGCCCTCGCCGAGCTTCTCCGGCAGCGTGTTGGAGGTGGCGCAGAGCTTGACGCCGTTCTCCACCAGCTTGCCGAGCAGGGTGGAGACCAGCACGGTGTCGCCCGGGTCGTCCAGCTCGAACTCGTCGATGCAGAGCAGGCGGTGCGAGCTGAGGGTGCGCACCGCGCCCTGGAAGGTGAGCGCGCCGACCAGGTTGGTCAGTTCGACGAAGGTGCCGAAGGCCTTCGGGCCGGGGACGGCGTGCCAGAGCGAGGCGAGCAGGTGGGTCTTGCCGACGCCGTAGCCGCCGTCCAGGTAGATCCCGGCGGGGCCGCTCGGCGCCGGTGCGGAGCGGCGGAACCAGCCGCGCCGGGGCGGCTCGGAGGCGTGGTTGAGCCCGGCGGCGAAGGACTCCAGGACCTGGACGGCCTCGTACTGGCTGGGCTGCGTCGGGTCCGGCAGGTAGCTCCCGAAGCTGACGTCCGCGAACCGCGGCGGCGGCACCATCTCGGCCACCAGCCGCTCGGCCGGTACCACCGGACGCCGCTCGGTCAGGGCTATCGCGGTGTGGACGTCGGATTCCGAAGTAGCTGCAGACACGAGACAACAGGGTACGCCGGGCCGGACACGCCCGGGACTGGCGGGTGTCCAAGGACACACGCCGGGGCCGACCGGACGGCGGGTTCCTGCCAGACTCGAACCATGGAGCAACTGATCGGCCGGACCCCCGGCACCCCCGGTTCGCTGGAGTGGCTGGCCCAGGCGTACGCGTACCCGGAGCAGGGGTCGTGGCTGCGGGCCAACATGGTGACCTCGCTGGACGGGGCGGCGCGGCTTGACGGACTGTCAGAGGGGCTCTCCAGCGAGGCCGACAAGCGGATCTTCGGCGTGCTGCGGGCGCTGTGCGACGTGGTGCTGGTGGGCGCGGAGACGGTGCGCGCGGAGGGGTACCGGCCGGGGCGGGCCCGCAAGGACTTCGCCGAGCGGCGGGCCGCGGCCGGGCAGGCGCCGGCCCCGGTGATCGCGGTGGTCACCCGCAGCCTGCGGCTCGACCTGGACGCGCCGTTGTTCACCGAGCCGCTGGTGCCCACCGTGGTCGTCACCGTCGAGGACGCCCCCGCCGGCCGGCTCGCGCAGGCCGCCCGGCGCGCCGAGGTGATCACCGCGGGAACCGGCTCGGTGGACCTCGCGCTGGCGGTGGCGGCGCTCACCGAGCGTGGCTGGCGGCGGCAGCTCACCGAGGGCGGTCCGCACCTGCTGGGCCAGCTCGCGGCGGCCGGGCTGCTGGACGAACTGTGCCTCTCGGTGGCGCCGTTGGTGACCGCGGGTGATTCACCGAGGATTGTGAACGGTCCGCAAATTCCCGACGCGCAGCGGATGCGGCTGGTCTCATTGATCGAGGAGAAAGGTTTCCTCTTTACCCGCTATCTGCGCCCGACCGATCCGGACCCGTCCCCGCGCGACCAGGCTCGCACGTGATCCAAGTGGCGCGTGTGCAGCGTGAGGAATCCTTCCTCCGGGCACTATGAAGGAAGGATGAGGGACACCGGACCCGGGGGCCCGCACCAGCGAAGGGACTCACGTGTTCAAGACCGTACTGATGATCGAAAAGGCGCTCTCCGACGCCGACGTGGAGCTGGTCACCACGCTGCACGGCGAGGAGAAGGTCTCCTTCGTCGTCCTGATGCAACCGCGCGGCAAGCAGGACGAGTTGCTGCGCGCCCTGGACGACGTGGCCCTCGGCCATCTGGACAAGGCGGTGCACGAGCACGACGACGAGGTGGGCAACGGCCCCACTCTTGCGGGGGAATCGCTCGAGCACAGCCTGCGGCACCTGCACCGGGCCGGCGCGGAGGCGGTCGGCGAGGTGGTCGAGGAGCACCCGCTGGTCCGGCTGCGCGAGGTGGTCGAGGAGAACAAGGCCGACGAGGTGCTGGTGCTGACCTCCCCGCACTTCGTGGAGGAGTTCTTCCACCGCGACTGGGCCTCCCGGGCCCGGCACGAGGTCGGCGTCCCGGTGCTGAAGCTGTTCGCCAGCGACTCCTGACCCCGCCCGCCTTTAGGGCAGAATCGTCCCGTCGTTCGGTGTGCGCGCACACCGGACGGCGGGACGACCCCCTCCCCACCCGCCTCCCACCGCCAGTACGGAGCACGCCTTGAACGACGCCGCCCACGACCTGCACGCCCCGCACTTCATCGGCATCGGCGGCGCCGGCATGTCCGGACTGGCGAAGATCCTCGCGGTGCGCGGCGCCACCGTCTCGGGCAGCGACGCCAAGGAGTCGGAGACCGTCCGGGCGCTGCGCGAGCTGGGCGCCACGGTGTTCGTCGGGCACGCGGCCGAGCACCTGCCGGCCGGCACCAGCAGCGTGGTGGTCTCCAGCGCGATCCGCGCGGACAACCCGGAGCTGGTGGCGGCCCATGAGCGCGGCATCCCGGTGGTGCACCGCTCGGACGCGCTGGCCGCGCTGATGGGCGGCCGCCGGGCGCTGGCGGTGGCGGGCACCCACGGCAAGACCACCACCACCTCGATGCTGGCGGTCAGCCTGGGCGAGCTGGGCCTGGAGCCCTCCTACGCGATCGGCGGCGACCTGGACGCGCCGGGCTCCAACGCGCACCACGGGGCGGGCGAGATCTTCGTCGCGGAGGCCGACGAGAGCGACCGCAGCTTCCACAAGTACGCGCCCGAGGTGGCGATCGTGCTGAACGTGGAGCTCGACCACCACGCCAACTACGCGTCGATGGACGAGATCTACGAGTCCTTCGAGACCTTCGTGCACCGGATCACCCCCGGCGGCACGCTGGTGGTCTCCGCCGACCACGAGGGCGCCCGCGAGCTGACCCGCCGGGTGGCCGGGCGCGCGGGCCTGAACGTGGTGACGGTCGGCGCCGCCGAGGACGCCGACGTGCGGGTGCTGGAGGTCGCGCCGCGCGGGATGACCAGCGAGGTCACCGTCGAGCTCGGCGGCGAGCGGCTGACCTTCACCGTCTCGGTGCCCGGCCGGCACTACGCGCACAACGCGGTGGCCGCGCTGGCCGCCGGCGTCGCGCTGGGCGTCCCGGCCGACGGTCTGGCCAAGGCGCTGGGCGCGTACACCGGGGTGCGGCGGCGGCTGCAGCTGAAGGGCGAGGCGCAGGGCGTGCAGGTGATCGACTCCTACGCGCACCACCCGACCGAGATGGCCGCCGACCTGGAGGCGATCCGCGAGGCGGCCGGCCCCGGCCGGGTGCTGGTGGTCTTCCAGCCGCACCTGTTCAGCCGGACCCAGCAGCTCGCCGAGGAGATGGGCGCGGCGCTGGCGCTGGCCGACTCCTCCGTGGTGCTGGACATCTACCCGGCCCGCGAGGACCCGATCCCCGGCGTCACCAGCGAGCTGATCATCGACGCGGCCGGCCGCGCGGGCGCCGAGGTGCGGGCCGAGCACGACTTCGCCGCCGCCCCGGCCGTGCTGGCCTCGCTGGCCCGCCCCGGCGACCTGGTGCTGACCATGGGCGCGGGCGACGTGACCAACCTGGGCCCGGAAATTCTGGCCGCGCTCGCCGACGTTGCACCTGCTGTCTGAAACCCGCCTGCACGGGGAGAGTGCCGTGAGCTACGAGATCCAGAAGTCCGACGCCGAGTGGCGCGCCGAGCTGTCGCCCGAGGAGTACCACGTCCTCCGGGAGGCGGGCACCGAGCGGCCGTTCGTCGGCGAGTACACCGACACCAAGACGGTCGGGGTGTACAGCTGCCGGGCGTGCGGCGCGGAGCTGTTCAGCAGCGAGACCAAGTTCGACTCGCACTGCGGGTGGCCGAGCTACTTCGCGCCGCTGGCCGGTGACTCGGTGGAGTACCTGGAGGACACCAGCCTGGGCATGCGCCGGGTCGAGGTGCGCTGCAAGAAGTGCGGCAGCCACCTGGGGCACGTCTTCGAGGGCGAGGGCTACGACACGCCCACCGACCAGAGGTACTGCATCAACTCGATCTCGCTGAAGCTGAAGCCCGCCGAGTAGACCGCGCGGACGCCCGCCCCGTGAAAGACTGATGATCTTTCGATCGGTCGGACGGTGTGGGGCGGGCGTGGCGCGGCGGCGGTCATCCGGGGTGTGGTCGGTACTGGCGGAGGTGCAGCACGAGCAGCACCAACGCGCGGAGGCGCAGCGGCGGGAGGCGGCGGCGCGCCAGCGCGAGTACGAACGGGCCCAGCGGGAGGCGCAGCGGGCCGCCGCCCGCGGTGAGCGCGAGGCGCTGAAGGCCTACCAGCAGCAGCGGGACGCCGACGCCGCCCGCCGCACGGCCGAACTCGACCAGCGCGTCACCGAGTTGCGCGGCGTCCTGGCCACCGGCCTGGCCGGGCCCGGGTTCTCGCTGAGCGGCCTGGCGGGCGGCGTCGCGGCCGCGATCCCGCCGTTCGACCCGGGCCCGCTGGGTACCCCGGTGCCGATGCCCGATCAGAACTGGTACCTGGTGCCGCCGTTGACCGGCCCGCAGGCCTACCAGCCGGCTGCCCGCCGGCACTGGGACGAGCAGGCGGCGCAGGCCCGGGCCCGGTTCGAGCACGACTGGCAGGCCGCGTGGGCCGCCGAGCAGCAGCGGCAACGTCAACTCGCCGACTACCGCGTCCAGTTCGACGCCTGGGCGGCCGAGCGCCGACGGCTGGTCGCCGGGCAGTCCGCGCAGGCGGCGCAACTCGCCGCGCGGGTCGGGTCCGGCGAGGCCGCCGCGGTCACCGAACTCTTCGAGACGGTGCTGGACTGGCGGGAGGACTGGCCGGACGGCTTCCCCACCGAAGGCGAGGTCTCCTGGGACGGAGCCGCCCGCCGGCTGACCGTCGGCTGGGAGCTGCCGCCGTACGAGACGGTGCCGGCGGTCGGCCGCTACCGGTACGTCCGGACCGACGACCGCGAGCAGGAGGTGGCCCGGTCCGCCGCCGAACGCAAGTCGCTGTACCGGGAGGTGCTGGCCCAGTGCGCACTGCGCGTGCTGGCGGAACTCTTCCGGGCCGACGAGAGCGGGCTGGTGGCGTCGATCGCGCTCAACGGCACCGTGACCGCGGTCGATCCGGCCACCGGGCTGGAGGTGCGGCGCTGCCTGCTGGCAGTGGAGGCCGGGCGGGCCGCGTTCGACCGGGTCGCGCTAGACCGGGTCGCGGCCGTGGACTGCCTGGTCGACGCCCTGGGCGGACGGCTGTCGGCGCGGCCGGAGAAGGCCGAGGCGGTGGCGCCCGTCGCCGCTCCGGCGCCGGTCGCGGTCGACGAGGACGGGCCGGACCTGTTCACCATGGACCCGATCGCGTTCGAGGAACTGCTCGCCGAGCTGTTCCGCCGCCGCGGCTTCCGCACCAGTACCACCGCGCGCAGCGGTGACGAGGGCGTGGACGTGCTCGCCGAGGACCCGGACCCGATCACCGGCGGGAAGATCGTCATCCAGGCCAAGCGCTACCGGCACACCGTCTCCCCCACCGCCGTCCGCGACCTGGACGCCACCATGCGCAGCCACGGCGCCAACCGCGGCATCCTGGTCACCACTTCCGGCTTCGGGCCGGGCTCCCGCAGGTTCGCCGAGGGACGCCCGCTCACCCTGGTGGACGGGCCGACGCTGCTCACGCTGCTCCGCGAACACGGCCTGCCGGGGCGGCTGGGTCCGGCGGTTCCGGCTCAGCGGCCCGCGCCCCCGTCCGGCCCGGCGCGCGACCGCGGGGCTTTGGACGCCCGCGAGTTGACGCCAGGTCAGAACGCGCCGCTGCCCGCCGCCGACCTGCAGGTGGAGTTCCGGGCCGGCGGGGCCGACGCCGACCTCACGCTGCTGCTGCTCGGCGCGGACGGCCGGGTCCGCGGCGACGACGACTTCGTCTTCTACCACCAGCCGACCGCCGAGCGCGGCGCAGTCACCCTCGACCCCGAGCAGCGCACCGCGACCGTCCGCACCGCCCGGCTCCCCGCCGCCGTCCACCGGATCGCCCTCGCGGTCAACCTGGACGCCGACACCACCGCCACCTGCGCCGACCTCACCGACCCCGCCGTCCACCTCTCCTCCGGCCCCACCCGCTGGGTCTTCCACCCGCCCGCCGACCCCGCGATCTCCGCCATGCTGATCGCCGAGCTGTACCGCCACCCCGCCGACGGCTGGAAGCTCCGCGCCCTCGGCCAGGGCTACGCGGACGGGCTGGCGGGGCTGGCCCGCGCGCACGGGGTCGAGGTGGAGTAGGCGACCGGGTCGTAGGGTGGCGACCGAAGGGCTGGACGACGGGGAGGGGCGGACCATGGCCGGGGAGTTCGACACGCACGAGCGGCGGATGTGGGCGGGTGCGGCGCAGGCCTACGCGGGGAGCTTCGCGGCCCTGTGCGGGGCGACCGCCGAGGCGCTGCTGGACGCGGCGGAGGTGGGCGCCGGGACGCGGGTGCTGGACGCCGGCACCGGACCGGGGACCGTCGCGGCGGCGGCGCTGCGCCGCGGCGCCGAGGTGGTCGCGGTGGACGCCGAGCCGAGCATGGTGGCGCTGGCGGCCGCGAACGCCCCGGGGGCGGAGGTCCGGCACGCGGTGCTTCCGGACTTCCCGTTCGCGGACGGCGCGTTCGACGCCGCGGTGGCCAACTTCGTGGTCAACCACGTGGAGGACCCGTGGGCGGCGCTGACCGAACTGCGCCGGGTGGTCCGGCCGGGCGGCCGGCTCGCGGTGACGGTCTGGCACGACACCGGCAACGAGGCGATGGCGCTGTTCAACCGGGCACTGGACGAGGTCGGGGTGCAACGCCCGGTCTACCCCGCCCCGTTGGCCTTCGCCCGGACCGCCGACGGCCTTCGCGGGCTGCTGGAGCAGACGGGGTGGGCCGGGGTGGCCAGCGGCGAGGTGGCCTGGACGCATCGGACCGATCCGGAGGTCTGGTGGTCCGGTCCGGCCGGCGGGGTGGCCAACATCGGCCTGGTGGTGACCGGGCAGCCGCCCGAGACGTACGTCCGGATCAAGTCCGCCTACGACCGGCTGGCGGCCGACCGGGCCGCGGAGGACGGCCTGCTCGGTCTGCCCGCCCTGGCGGTGCTGGCGTCCGGCCGGGCCTGAGTCCAGGGCGCCGGGGTCCGTCCCGCCCGCCGCTACGGCGCCGGGACCGGGGCGTCCCAGTCGATGCGGTGGTCGAACTTCCAGGCGGTGCGCGCCGGGGTCTCCAGGCGGGCGAAGAGCGGGAGCAGCGCGTCGCGGACCACCCGGCCGACCGGACCCGCGGCTTTGCCGCTGTTGGTGCGGTGCCCCTCCGCGATGACCTTCTCCACGCGGGCGCGGCGGACGCGCTCGTAGGCGGCGAAGGCCTGAGGGTACGGCAGGTCCCTGAGGGCGCGGGCGATTTCGACGGCGCTCTCCGCGGCCAGTGACGCGCCCTGGCCGGAGCTGGGCGAGGTGGCGTGCGCGGAGTCGCCGACCAGCACCATCCGGCCGCGGTGCCACCGCGGCACGTGCGGCAGGTCCTCCATCGGCCCGGCGAGGATCAGCTGTCCGGGCTCGGTGAGCCCCAGCAGTCGGAGTGCGGGCAGGTCGTCCCCCTCGAAGGCGGCGGCCAGCCGGCGCAGCCACTCCTCCTCGGGGGTCCGCCGGATCTCGTCCCCGTCCGCGTACGGGTGGGGCAGGTTGACGAACCAGACGCCGCTGCCGTCCGGGAAGGACTGCCAGCCGAGGAAGGCGCGGCTGCCGAAGGCCATGTACATCCGGTCCCCGGTGGGCGGCAGCGTCGCGCCCTCGACCCGCGCGCCGAAGCCGAGCATCCCGGAGTAGCGGGGCTGCGGCGCGGCCGGGTCGATCAGCCGGCGCACGGCGGACCGGATGCCGTCCGCCCCGACCAGGACGTCGGCCTCCGCGCTGACGCCGCCGTCGGCGAAGACGGCGCGGATGCCGGTGGGGCTCTCCTGAACGTCGACCAGCTGCCGCCCGTGGTGCACCGGGATGCCCGCGCCGGCGGTCAGGTCGTAGAGGCGCCGGTAGAGGTCGGCCCGCCAGCTGAACTGCATGGGCTGGCGGAACTCGGCGACCGTACGGCCGCGGTGGTTCTGCAGCACGATCGCGTTCATCGCCTCGCCGACCCGGTCCAGGCCGACCAGGCCCAGCGCGGCGCGCCCGTTGGGAGCGACGCTGAGCGCCCCGCCGACGCCGTCGGCGGTGTCGCGGTGGGACTCGTAGACGGTGGCCTCGATCCCGGCCCGGCGCAGCGCGAGCGCTGCGACCGGGCCGGCGATGCCGCCGCCCACGACGATCGCGGTGCGGATGGGGGTCTTCCCCGTCGTTGTCGTCATGAGTAGATAGTTGCAATGAAACTAGTCTCAGGTCAACTAGTTCGGTCGTGATCGGCGCGCACTAGACTCACGCCATGCGGAGTTCCCCCCTTGCGCTCACCGTCCTGTCGCTGCTGCACCTGCAGCCGCTGCACCCGTACGGGATCCAGCGGCTGATCAAGCAGTGGGGGAAGGACCAGGTCGTCAACGTCAGCCAGCGGGCGAGCCTGTACCGGACGATCGACCGGCTGCTCGAAGCGGGGTTGATCGCGGTCCGCGAGACCGGCCGCGACCAGCAGTACCCGGAGCGGACGGTCTACGAGCTGACGGACGCCGGGCGGGCGGCCACCCGGGAGTGGCTGCAGGAGATGCTCGCCGCGCCCAGGGCGGAGTACCCGGAGTTCCCGGCGGCGCTGTCGTTCACGATGATGCTGCTGCCGCAGGAGGCGGAGCAGGTGCTGGCCAGGCGGGCGGAGACGGTCCGCGAGGCGCTGGCCCGCCTCGAAGCCGTCGGCGAGCAGTACCCCCTGCCGCGGGTCACCATGCTGGAGGACGAGTACCGCCGGGCGATGCTCGCGGCGGAACTCGGCTGGCTCGACGGCGTCCTCACCGATCTGCGCTCGGGCGCGCTGAGTTGGGACTTCGAGACCCTCGCCGCCCTCGCGGCGGCCAGTTCCTGACGGAGCGACGGCCGCCGCCGGAGGGCGGCCTTACCAGCCGTCAGAGCGACCGGGTGTGCTTCCACTCCTCGGCGCATTGGCGGTAGCCCAGCCAGTCGTTGATGGCGAGCATCGGGGCGTTGGTGCCGTCGTTCTGGGTGTAGGCGGCGGTGAGGCCCCGGGCGCGGGCGCGGTGCAGTGAGTCGGTCTTGGCGAGCTTGGCCAGGCCGCGGCCGCGGTGGGCGGAGCGGGTGGCGGTGAACGAGGACCAGTAGGCGCCTCGGCCGTCGGTCTGGGCCGCGGAGAACGCGGCCGGTTCGCCGTCCACCAGGGCGACGGTGGTCAGGGCGTAGTCGAGGTCGGGGCGCTGCCAGATCTCGGTGAGCCAACTGTCGTAGCTCTGGTCGTCGAGGTCGAGGTCGCCGGGTTCGGCGCGGGTGCCGTCGATGTCGACCAGGTAGACGGGGTACGGGTCGTCCAGGTAGTCCGCGGCGGTGCGCAGTTCGACACCCGGTGGGACCGGCGGGACGGGGCGCAGCGGGAGGGTCAGGTCGAGCGCGGAGAACTGGGCGCGGCGGCCGCGCCGGTAGCCGCGGGCGGCGGCGAAGCCGAGCGCCTCGGGGGTGCCGTCGGCCCAGCCGTGCGCGTCGGTGCAGCCCTGGGCGGCGAGTTCGCGCTCGGCGGCGGTGAGCAGGGCGGTGCCGAGGCCGGCGCCGCGGAGCTCGGGGAGCACGGTGACGTTCAGGAAGGCCTGGCCCGGGGTGGTGCTCTCGATCACCGGGCCGAACCTGGCGGTGCCCGCCACCCGGCCGTCGACCTCGGCGACCAGGACGTGGAAGTGCGGCAGTCCGGCCTGCCAGGCGGTGGTCCCGGGGGTGGTGACCAGGTGCGGGCGGCCGGCCCGGTAGGCGTCGGCGGCGCCTTCGGCGTCGGAGGGTCGGAACGGGCGGATGCTGAACGGCTGCGAAGTCATAGGCATGTCACGTTAGTCAGCCGTTCGCCGGATCGCCGCTGAATTTCCCCCCACCGCCGCGGCGCGAGTTCAGTCCCGGTGAAAGCTCAAGTTCAGCTCTGAGATTGCCGTGCGCCGCTTGGCACCGGGCCTCCGCGGACACACCCTCGTCATCGGGGGAACGGGGCGGTTCGGTCGGCCCGTGGGAAAGGGGGACGGAAATGGATCTCGGAACAATTCCCCGGCTCGGGGTGGGCGTCGGCTGGCGCACCGAAATCGACACCGCGGTCGAGCGGCTGCCCGGCCTGGACTGGGTCGAGGTGGTGGCGGAGAACGTCTGCGCCGGCCACCTGCCGCCCTCGCTGCGGCTGCTGCTGGAGCGCGGCGTGACGGTCGTCCCGCACGGCGTCTCGCTCGGCCTCGGCGGCGCCGACGAACCCGACCCGGCCCGGCTGGCCCGGCTCGCGGAGGTCGCCGCGGCGGTCGGCGCGCCGCTGGTCAGCGAGCACCTGGCGTTCGTCCGGGCCGGCGGGCTGGAGGCCGGGCACCTGCTGCCGGTGCCGCGTACCCGGGACGCGCTGCGCGTGGTCGCCGCCAATGTGCGGATCGCCCAGCAGGAGCTGCCGGTGCCGCTCGCGCTGGAGAACATCGCCGCCCATCTCGCCTGGCCCGAGGACGAGTTGACGGAGGCCCAGTTCCTCGCCGAGCTGGTCGAGCGGACCGGCGTCCGGCTGCTGGTCGACGTGGCCAACCTGCACACCAACCAGGTCAACCTGGGCGTCGCCGCGACCGCCGAACTCGACCGGCTGCCGCTGGAGGCGCTCGCCTACGTGCACGTCGCCGGCGGGATCGAACGCGACGGCGTCTGGCACGACACCCACGCCCACCCGGTCACCGCGCCGGTGCTCGACGTGCTGGCCGCCCTCTGCGCGCGGGTCGACCCGCCCGGGGTGCTGCTGGAGCGCGACGACCGGTTCCCGCCGCCCGCCGAACTCGCGGGCGAACTCGACGCCATCCGCCGGGTCCACCAGGCCGCCCGGCAGCCCGAGGAGGCACCCGCCCATGTCTGAACGCGACGAGTACCTGATCCGCGACCGCGCCGAGGCCGAACGCGCCCTCACCGAACTCGCCGCCGCCCGCAGGCGCCTGGCGCTCCGTCAGGGCGAGCTGCTGACCGCCCTGACGGTCGGCGGACCGGCCCCGACCGGCTTCCGCCCGGAGCAGCTGCGGATCCAGGCCGACGGCCTGCTGGCCAAGCGCCGGGAGACCGTCGGCCACCTGATGCCGGAACTCCCGGAGCTGCTCGGCACCGAGTTCGCACCGCTGTTCCGCCGCTACGCCCACGCCCACCCGCTCACCGGCGGCTACCGCGCCGACGCCCGGCAGTTCGCCGCCTGGGCCCTCGACCACGCCCCGGCCGCCCCCTGGCGCACCGAACTGCGCCGCCTGCTCCACCCCTCCGGCAGCCGGTGGAGCCGCCTGCTGCCCCGCCGCACCGCCAGGACGCACGGCTAGCCGTCCCGCGCCGGCCCCGGCCGGCCGCGGGACCACACGAAAGGACAACGGGGGTATGTGGCACCACCAGTTCGTCATCGCTCTGCTCCTCACCACGGCGGCCGTGGCGATCGCCGCGGTCGCCGCGGCCCGCAGCCGCCGGGTCACCGACGTCCAGGGCCTGCCCGGACGCGGACTCCCGCTGCTGGACGCGGCCTTCCTGGCCGGCGGCCCACTCCGGGTCGTCGACACCGCACTGGTCCGGATGGAACGCGAGGGCCGCGCGGTGATCTCCCGCGCCCACCGCGTCACGGTCACCGACCCGGCCCCGCGCGACGAGGTCGAGGCCGCGCTGATCACCGCCGCCGGCGGTCGCGCCGGCCGCAACCTCGCCGTCCTGCGGGTCTCGCTCGTCAAGGCCCCGGCGATCCAGCAGATCGGCGACCGGCTGGCCGCCCGCGGACTGCTCCGCAACCCGGCCGCCCTGCGCGCCGCCTGGCGGGCCCGCCGCCTCGTGCTGCTCGCCCTGCTCGCCACCCTCGGCCTCGGCATCGCCGCCACGGTCGGCTGGCTGGACCTGCCACTGGCCGAACGGGACGCCACCACACCGCCGTTCTTCGCCTTCGGCGCCCTGCTGGTGGTCACCGTGATCTACCTGGTCGTCGGCCGCCCCGCGAAGCGCCGGATCACCCCGGCCGGCGAACGCCAGCTCCAACTCCTCCAGGACGGCGGCCCCTGGCGGCCGCACGACCTCGACCCGGCCGTCGCCGCGCTGCTCGGCGGCGTCGCCCTCGGCGGCGCGCTCACCCTCGCCGCGGAGGAGCTCCGGCCACTGCGCGAAGCCCTCGGCGGGCGGCTCACCGGCGGGACGATGAACTCCTCCGGAATCGACACCGAGGGCTACACGACGGTCGGGGTGATCGACTCCTCGCCCGGCAGCTGGTGCGGGACGAGCAGCTCCTGCGGCTCGTCCTCGACCTCCTGCGGCTCCTCGTCCAGCTCCTGCGGGTCGTCGTCCAGCTCCTGCGGGTCGTCGTCCAGCTCCTGCGGGTCGTCGTCCTCGTGCGGGTCGTCGTCCAGTTCGTGCGGGTCCTCGAGCTGCGGCGGATCGAGCTGCGGCGGCGGTTCCTGAACGGTTCCTGAGTCACAGTTCGGTATCGCGAACCGGGGATTCGTTCCTTTGCGGCACGGGGCGGGACTAGAACAAAACCCATGTGGGTGCTGCTCCTGATCCCGTCCTGTGCCGCCGCCGTGCTGACCTGCCTGCGGCTGGTACGGGTCGCCGCGATCGCGGACTCGCTCACCGGGCACCTGCCCGTCCCCGCCGAACCCACCGGGATCGGCCTCTTCGAGACCGCCTACCTGGCCGGCGGCCCCGGCCGGGTGGTCGAACTGGCCCTGGTCCGGATGGCCGGCCGGGGCCGGCTGCACCTCGCGCACACCGGCTGGACCACCGTGGTCGACCCGCAGGGCCGCAGCCGCCTGGAACGCGCCCTGATCAGCGCGATCGGCCCCGAGGGCCAGTGCCGCACCGCCGCACTCAAGTCCGCGCTGGCCGTCGACCCCACCGTCCACGACATCGCCGACCGGCTCGCCCTCGCCGGGCTGGCCACGCCCGCGATCGTCCGCGACCGCGCGCTGCTGGCGATCCGTCACGTCCGTTACGCGCTGCTCGGCACCGCCGCGCTGCTGGTCCTCTCGGTCCTGCTCAGCGCCCCCGACGGTGGCACCGCCCGCGCCGCGGTCGCCTGGTTCGCGCTGCCGCTGGTGCTCACCGGCGGCACGCTCCTGATGGCCCGCGTCGACGTCCACGCCTACACCGCCTGGGCCACCCCCACCGGCCAGGCCGTCCTCCGCACCGTCCCGCACACCTGCACCACCGAGGACACCGAGCACGACCTCCTCACCGCCGTGGCCATCAGCGGCCCGGACGCGGTGACGGACCCTCGACTCAGGGCTGCGCTCGGCGACTGACGCAAGGTTGCACTATCCAGGGGCTCGGGGAACTGCGAGGCGAGTGGCTGGCGGTCTCGGTCCGGCTGTGCGTCTCGGAGACCTCCATGCGCCCGGACCTCGCAGCGCCCCGGAGCCCTCGCCGCCACACGCCCCCGCCGTTCCCGGGCCCCTGAAGGGGCCCGAAGGGCCTAGTACAGGCCCGCGATCAGGTCGCCGACAGGCTTGCGGCGGCCCGTGAAGAACGGGACCTCCTCGCGGACGTGGAGGCGGGCGCGGGAGGGGCGCAGGTCTCGCATCAGGTCGACGATGCGGTGCAGTTCGTCGGCCTCGAAGGCCAGCAGCCACTCGTAGTCGCCGAGGGCGAAGGAGGCGACGGTGTTGGCGCGCACGTCGGGGTAGCCGCGGGCCATCATGCCGTGCTCGGCGAGCATCGCCCGGCGCTCCTCGTCGGGGAGCAGGTACCACTCGTAGGAGCGGACGAAGGGGTAGACGCAGACGTACTCGCGGGGGTGCTCGTCGGCGAGGAAGGCCGGGATGTGGGACTTGTTGAACTCGGCGGGGCGGTGCAGCGCCATGTTCGACCAGACCGGCTCCAGCTGGCGACCGAGGGCGGTGCGGCGGAAGCGGTTGTAGGCCTCCTGGAGGTCGTCCGAGTTCTCGGCGTGCCACCAGATCATCAGGTCGGCGTCGGCGCGCAGGCCGGAGACGTCGTAGGTGCCGCGGATGGTGACGTCCTTGGCGTTGAGCTGCTCGAAGAGGTCGTCCACCTCGGCGGCCAGCGCGGTGCGGTCCTCGGGGAGGCCGCCCTTGAGCTTGAACACCGACCACATGGTGTAGCGGATCACCTGGTTGAGGTCGCGGGCCTTCTTCTTCACGGGCTGCTCAGTGGTCTCAGTCATGTGCCCATTGTCCCTTCGGTACGGGGGGTGTCGGTGCTCGGGGTCTTGCTGGTCCTGCCGGTCTCGGCGGCGGCGCGGCGGGCGCCGGCGATCACCGCGGGGATGCCGACGCCGTCGTAGGCGGCGCCGCAGACGGCGATCGGGCCGAGGTCCGCGAGGTGGCGGCGGATCCGGTCGACCCGGTCGAGGTGGCCGACGGGGTACTGCGGGAGTCCGTCGGTCCAGCGGGTGACGGTGTGGTCGTACGGGGTGGCGCGCAGGCCGACGGCGGTGTGCAGGTCGGCGAGCGAGCGGTCGACGAGTTCCCGGTCGGGGAGTCCCAGCGCGGCGTCCTCGCGGTGGCGGCCGAGCGAGGTGCGCAGCAGGAAGGTGTCGGGGGCGGAACGCTCCAGCCAGCCCCACTTGTTGGTGGAGAAGGTGGAGGCCTTGATGGCGCGGCGGTCGACCGGGGGGACCAGGAAGCCGCTGCCGGTGAGCGGGCTGTCGGCGAGGTCGGCGCGCCGGAAGGCGAGGGTGACCAGGGCCATCGAGGCGTACTCGATCTGCCGGAGCTCGGCCGCCGCGGCGGGGGCGTCGGCGCCGAGCAGCCGGGCGGCGTGCGGGGCGGGGACGGCCAGGACCACGGCGTCGGCGTGCAGTTCGCGGCCGGCGCCGGCGATCCGCCAGCCGTCGGGGGTGCGGCGCAGTTCCTCGACGGGGTGGTCGGTGCGCAGGTCGACGCCGTGGTCGCGGCAGTAGGCGGCGATCGCGTCGGGGAGGGTGCCGAGGCCGCCCCGCAGGCCCTGGAAGACCGGGCCGGTGGCGGTGGAGCCCGCGCTGAGCTTGCCGATCGCCTCGGTCAACGAGCCGCCCTGCTGGGCGAGTCGGAGCAGTTGCGGGACGGCGGCGCGGATCGAGATGTCGTCGGCGTGGCCGGCGTACACCCCGCCGAGCAGCGGTTCGACCAGCCGGTCGACGACCTCGCGGCCGAGCCGGGCCGCGACGTACGCGCCGACCGTGGCGTCCTCGCCGATCTCCGCGGGCTGCTCGTGTTCGGCGCGGTCCAGGCCCTCGGGGGTGAGGACGCCGGAGGCGCGCAGCGCGTCGAGGTCGCCGGGGACGCCCATCAACTGGCCGCCGGGCAGCGGACGCAGGCCCTCGCGGGTCCAGATCGCCGCCTTGGCGGTGGTGGGCGGCTCCAGCCGGTCGCCGAGGCCGACCAGTTCGGCCAGCTCGACCGCTTCGGGGCGGCGGGCCAGCATCGACTCGGCGCCGAGGTCGACCCGGACCCCGCCGACCTCGCCGCCGCGGAGCTTGCCGCCGAAGCGTTCGGACGCCTCCAGCACGGTCACCCGCACCGGTTCGGCACTGAGGAAGGCGGCCGCGGCCAGGCCCGCGACGCCGCCGCCGATCACCACGATCTCGGGTTTCGCCATGCCTGCAGTCTCGCAGTCTTTACCCCGCTGACCGGCATCGCCCGCCTGCCGGCGGTAGCGGCCCGAGACCGAGGTGTTGCCTCGGCGTGATCGAGCCGGGACCGGGCGGGCGGGTCCGGTCCGCCGGTCGGCACGTCCAACTCCCGTAGGGGACGGGCACGGAGCCCGTTCCGGGTGAACGGGGAGGGACACCATGGGAGTACGGGTGAACAGAGCCGCTGCCGCGGCCGCGGTGGCGGCGGTCCTGCTGGTGGGGGGCTGCAGCGCGTCGTCGGACAGCTCCTCCGCGATGTCGGACAAGCGCTCGCTGGCGGGCCCGGCAGCGGCCGGGGACGCGGCCAAGCCGGCCGCCGCGGCCACCCCGGGCGGCGGGACGGCGGCGTCCGCGGCGCCCGGGGCGGTGGCGCCGACGAACCGTCAGATCGCCTACCGGGCGCAGCTGACGGTGCGGGTGGACGCGGTGGACCCGGCCCGCCGGAAGGCGGTCGACCTGGTCACCCAGGCGGGCGGCTTCGTCGCCGCGGACAACCTGCGCGGCGGTTCCGGGGACGCCCAGCAGGCGGCGCTGACGCTGAAGGTGCCGTCGGAGGCGTACCAGCGGACGCTGGACGCGCTCGGCGGGCTGGGCAAGCAGCTGGACCTGGACAGCCAGGCGGAGGACCTGACCCAGCAGGTCGCCGACGTGGACAGCCGGGTGAAGTCGATGCGCGCCAGCGTCGACCGGGTGCGGGCGCTGATGGCGGACGCCAAGTCGCTCGCCGAAGTGGTGTCGCTGGAGGGCGAGTTGACCCGGCGCGAGGCGGACCTGGAGTCGCTGCTGAGGCAGCAGCAGGAGCTGTCCGCCCGCACCTCGATGTCCACCGTCACGCTCACCCTGGTGACGGAGTACCACCCCGCGGAGCCGCAGTCCGCGCCCGAGCGCGGCTTCTGGGGATCGGTCGGCCATGCGCTCGGCGGCGGCTGGCACGCCCTGGTCTCGGTGGTGCGTGCCCTGCTGATGGCCGTTGCGGCCCTGCTGCCGTTCCTGCTGGTGCTGGTCCCGCTCGGCTGGGTGCTGTGGCGCCGCCTGCGCCGGAACTCCACCGGCCGCCCGCGGCCCACCCCGGCCGAGTGGACCGGGGAGACCGCGGAGGCCGAGGACGCCACGGAGACCGACGAGGCTGCGGAGCAGCGGCAGGACTAGGGCCTGTCTTCACACTGCCGTCGCAGCCCCGCGTCGTCTGGTGCCTGCTCTCGGCGTGCCGGGCGGAAGTCCTCGTACTGGGTGTACTTGGGCTTTCGCCCGGTGCGGCGAGAGTGCGTGCTTGGGGGCACCTCCCAGCCCCCCTTGGGGCTGGGGGAGCGGCGTGGGGCAGACGGGAGTGTGAAGACAGGCCCTAGGGACCGGGGCTACCGGGCGCTGGCCTCGTGGACGAAGGCGACCAGGCGGGTCAGCGCGTCGGGGTCCATGGTCGGCATCACGCCGTGCCCGAGGTTGAAGATGTGGCCGCTGCCGCCGAGCGCCTGGGCGGCGTGCAGCACCTCGCGGGCCTTGGTCTCCACCACGTGGGTGGGGGCGTAGAGGACCGCGGGGTCGAGGTTGCCCTGGAGTCCCTTGCCGGGGCCGACCCGGTCGGCGGCGACGTTCAGCGGGACCCGCCAGTCGACGCCGACGATGTCGGCGCCGGCCTGGCCCATCAGGCCGAGCAGTTCGCCGGTGTTCACGCCGAAGTGGATCCGCGGCACCTGGTAGGGCGCGACCGCGTCGAACACCTTGGTGCTGGCGGGCAGCACCGAGCGGCGGTACTCGTCGGGGGCGAGCGCGCCCGCCCAGGAGTCGAAGAGCTGGATCGCCGAGGCGCCCGCCTCGATCTGGATCTTCAGGAAGGCGGAGGTGATGTCCGCGAGGCGGTCGACCAGCTCGGCCCACAGCTCGGGCTCGCCGTACATCATCGCCTTGGTGTTCTCGTACGAGCGCGAGGGGCCGCCCTCGACCAGGTAGCTGGCCAGCGTGAACGGGGCGCCGGCGAAGCCGATCAGCGGGGTGGCGCCGAGCTCGGCGACCAGCAGGCCGACCGCCTCGGTGATGTACGGCATGTCGTCGGGCTCCAGCGGGCGCAGCCGCTGGAGGTCGGCGCGGGTGCGGATCGGGTCGGCGATCACCGGTCCGACGCCGGCCTTGATGTCGACGTCGATGCCGACCGCCTTCAGCGGCACGACGATGTCGGAGAAGAAGATCGCCGCGTCCACCTTGTGCCGGCGCACCGGCTGCAGGGTGATCTCCTTGACCAGCTCGGGCCGCATGCAGGACTCGAGCATGGGGATGCCCTCGCGCACCTTCAGGTACTCGGGGAGCGAGCGGCCGGCCTGGCGCATGAACCACACCGGGGTGTGCGGCACCGGCTCGTGGCGGGCGGCGCGCAGGAAGACGGAGTCGTACGCGGCGCCGCGGGGCCGCTGACCGGACGGGGCTGCGGGGATGCTCTCACTCACGGGCGCCATCCTCGCACGGGCGGCGACGGCCGTGGGGCGGGGACCTCGGCCGCTCCGGCGGAATCCGGCCCGGTGTCGAACAGGCGGACCGGGGAGGCAAATCGGGCACCCCGGCAGGTTCCGCCCCGCACCCGTCGCGGCCTGCGCGATTTTCGGCACGCCGGAGGGACGAAAGTGCTCGGCTTGCGGCCCCGGGCCACCTAGGCTTCCGGACATGGCAGCGGTCGGCGGGCAATCCGCACAGGGTGGAGGAACGGGCAGGGAGTCGGCGCCGATCGAGTTCCGCGACGCGGTCGAGGCGCTGACCGGGGCGCGGCTGCGCCCCGAGGTACGGCTGTCCCAGCAGCCCGCCCCCCGTCGGCTGGCGCCGTACGCCGTCGCCCTCTCGGCGACCGTCGAGGTGGACGGCGAGGAACTCGCCGACGGCACCCTGGTGCTGCTGCACGACCCGTCCGCGCCGGAGGCGTGGAGCGGCGACTTCCGGGTGGTCACCATGTCCCGGGCCGAGTTGGAACCCGAGATGGCGGGCGACCCGGTGCTCTCCGAGGTCGGCTGGACCTGGCTGCTGGACGCGCTGCAGGCGCACTCCGCCGGGTACGCCGAGCCGAGCGGCACGGTGACGCGGTGTCACTCGCAGTACTTCGGCGGCCTGGCCGAGCGCGGCGCGTCCACCGAGATCGAGCTGCGGGCGTCCTGGACGCCGGCCGACCGCCGGTTCGATCGCCACCTGGCGGCCTGGGTCGACCTGCTGTGCGTCTGCGCCGGGCTGCCGCCGACCGCGGCCGCGCCGTTGGCCGAGTCCGGCTCGCTCGGCGGGGTGGTCCCGATGCCGGCCCGCCGCCGGCCGCGCAACTCGCACTGAGGCCCGTTCCGCACCGACCCGTCGTCAGGGCCCGCCGACACCCCCGGGGGACATCACCGTTCGCCGCGCGGCACGCCACCCGCACGACTGACGGAGTGTGACTTCGTATGCGCTCCCAGTCAACTACCCGCCCGCTTGCGATCGTTGTGGCGCAAATGCCGATCGAATCTGTGCGAATTCCGGGCATGTCGTACCGGTCATCTGCGCGATTTGTCCGTATTGTTACTCACCAGATCGTGATCACTCGCTAAAGCCGGGCACGGTTGATGCCGAAGGTGTCAGTGACCCTTTCCACACGCGGAACACTCCGACCGCCCCCTCGGGGTTCCGTCCGCCACTCCCCCGCAGGAGGTCTCGGTGTCGGTCCTTCTTGAGCACCCCGCAAACGTGGTCGCCTACCGCCCGACGAAGCCCACCGCGATGGTGGTCATCGCTGATCCCCGGGTCCGGAACACGGTCACCCGCCACCTATGGGCGCTCGGTGTCCGCGACGTCATCGAGGTCTCCTCGATCGCCGAGGCCCGCCCCCGGATCACCACCCCGCGCGACATCTGCATCGCCGACGTCCACCTCCCCGACGGCTCCGGCCTGACCATCCTGGCCGAGACCCGCGCCGCGGGCTGGCCGAACGGCCTGGCGCTGTCCGCGGCGGACGACATCGGCGCGGTCCGCTCCGCGCTGGCCGGCGGCGTCAAGGGCTACGTGGTGACCGGGACCCGCACCAACGTGGCGCTGCCCGGCCGTCCCGGCATGCCGCTCGGCGCGGCGGGCCTGGCCGGGCGGATGCGCCGTCCCGGCATGCCCGGCCACCACCACCAGGGCGCGCCCGGCCAGCCCGGCGCCGCCCCCGGTGCGCCCGGTGCCCCCGGCGCCCAGCCCTCCGCCTACCGCGAGCTGTCCGGCCGCGAGGTCGAGGTGCTCCGCCTGGTCGCCGAGGGCCAGTCCAACAAGGCGATCGGCGTGGCGATGGGCCTGTCCGCGCTCACCGTGAAGAGCCACCTGGCCCGGATCGCCCGCAAGCTCGGCACCGGGGACCGGGCCGGCATGGTCGCGGTGGCGCTGCGCACCGGCATCATCCACTGACGCCCGCATCGTCCCTGGTGGCGGCCCGGAGGAACGTTTCCTCCGGGCCGCCGTCGCATCCGCTTCGCTGACGGTCCGTCAACGGCCCGCCACCGCGCGCGACTCTCCCGACCCCGTGGACGGCCGGAAACGGCCCGCCAACCACAGCTGGCATATGTCCGAACGCGGTCCGACCAGTCAGACAACACTCCCGGCGGCGAGCAACGACGTACCCTTGGGGGGTGACCGACGCCGTAGCCGCCATCCCCGAAGAGACCGCCCCGGTTCCGCTGCTCGAACCCCGGGACGGGCTCCCACCGGTGGTGTCCGACGAGGCCGCCCTCGCCGAGACCGTCGCCGCCTTCCGCTCCGGCACCGGCCCGGTCGCCGTCGACGCCGAACGCGCCTCCGGGTACCGCTACGGCCAGCGCGCGTACCTCATCCAGCTGCGCCGCGAGGGCGCCGGGACGGCGCTGATCGACCCGATCGCCTGCCCCGACCTCTCCGAGCTGAACGACGCGCTCGCCGACACCGAGTGGGTGGTGCACGCCGCCACCCAGGACCTCCCGTGCCTGGCCGAGGTCGGCATGAAGCCGTCGCTGCTCTTCGACACCGAACTCGCCGGCCGGCTGGCCGGCTTCCCCCGGGTCGGCCTCGGCCCGATGACCGAGAGCGTGCTCGGCCTCTCGCTCGCCAAGGAGCACTCGGCGGTCGACTGGTCCACCCGCCCGCTGCCCGAGCCGTGGCTGCGCTACGCCGCCCTCGACGTCGAGGTGCTGGTCGACCTGCGCGACGCGCTGGAGCGCGAACTCGACGGCCAGGGCAAGCTCGACTGGGCCCGCCAGGAGTTCGCCGCGCTCGCCGACGCGCCCCGCCCCGCCCCCCGGGTCGACCCCTGGCGCCGCACCTCCCAGCTGCACAAGGTCCGTCGCCGCCGCCAGCTCGCCGCCGTCCGCGAACTCTGGCTCACCCGCGACCGGATCGCCCGCGAACGCGACGTCTCCCCCGGCCGCGTGCTGCCCGACGCCGCCATCGTCAACGCCGCGCTCGCGATGCCCGCCGGCGCCCCCGCGCTGCTCGCCGTCCAGGGCTTCGGCCCGCGGGTGAACCGGCGTCAGGTGGAGCAGTGGCTGGCCGCGATCGAGCGGGCCCGCGAGTTGCCGGAGGCGACGCTGCCGCCCGCCACCGCCCCGCACGACGGCCCGCCGCCGCCGCGCGCCTGGGCCGAGAAGGACCCGGTCGCCGCCGCCCGCCTCACCGGGGCCCGCGCCGCCGTCACCGCGCTCGCCGAGGAGCACCACCTGCCCGCGGAGAACCTGATCACCCCCGACCTGGTCCGCCGCGTCTCCTGGGAACCGCCCGCCCCCGCGGACGCCCCCGCCATCGCCGCCGCGCTGCGCGCGATGGGAGCCCGCACGTGGCAGACCGAGCTGGTCGCCCCGGCCCTCGCCGAGGCGTTCGAGGCTGCGGCCGAGTAGCCGCCGGGGGCTCGGGGAACCCCGCGGAGCGGCAGGCTCCGACCGGGCGACGGGCGCGGCGCACGTGACGGCCCTCACGGTGCTTGCTCCCCGTTGTTACTCACGGGTAGATTGGCGGAGCAGCAGCAGCGCCGCGCGCATCTGCGCACATCGCCATGTCCCCCTGGGAGGAGAGCCCCCGTGCCTCGTACCGCGAGGGACGTCGTCTTCGTCGACGGCGTCCGCACCCCGTTCGGCAAGGCAGGCCCGAAGGGCATCTACCACGAGACGCGCGCCGACGACCTGGTCGTCAAGTGCATCCGCGAGCTCGTGCGCCGCAACCCGAACCTGCCCGTCGAGCGCATCGGCGAGGTCGCCATCGCCGCGACCACGCAGATCGGCGACCAGGGCCTGACCATCGGCCGCACCGCCGCGCTGCTCTCGGGTCTGCCGAAGTCCGTCCCGGGCTACGCGATCGACCGGATGTGCGCCGGCGCGATGACCGCCGTCACCACCACCGCGGGCGGCATCGCCTTCGGCGCGTACGACATCGTCGTCGCCGGTGGCGTCGAGCACATGGGCCGCCACCCGATGGGCGAGGGCGTCGACCCGAACCCGCGCTTCGTCTCGGAGAAGCTGGTCGACGAGTCCGCACTGTTCATGGGCATGACCGCGGAGAACCTGCACGACCGCTTCCCGCACATCACCAAGGAGCGCTGCGACGCGTACGCGGTGCGCTCGCAGGAGAAGGCCGCCAAGGCGTACGCCAACGGCGACATCCAGCCGGACCTGGTGCCGATCGCGGTGCGCAACACCAACCCGGACGCCGGTGAGACGGGCTGGGGCCTGTCGACCACCGACGAGCCGATGCGCCCGGGCACCACGATGGAGTCGCTGGCCGGTCTGAAGACCCCGTTCCGCCCGCACGGCAACATCACCGCCGGCAACGCGGCCGGTCTGAACGACGGCGCCACCGCCTCGCTGCTCGCGGCCGAGGACGTCGCCGAGGAGCTCGGCCTGCCGGTCAAGATGCGCCTGGTCTCGTACGCCTACGTCGGCGTCGAGCCCGAGGTGATGGGCATCGGCCCCGTCCCGGCGACCGAGAAGGCGCTGGCCAAGGCCGGTCTGACCATCGACGACATCCAGGCCTTCGAGATCAACGAGGCCTTCGCCGTCCAGGTCCTGGCCATGCTGGACCACTTCGGCATCGCCGACGACGACGAGCGGGTCAACCCGTACGGCGGCGCGATCGCGTTCGGCCACCCGCTGGCCTCCTCGGGCGTGCGCCTGATGAACCAGCTGGCCCGCCGCTTCGAGCAGCGCCCCGACGTCCGCTACGGCCTGACCTCCATGTGCATCGGTTTCGGCATGGGCGCCACGGTCATCTGGGAGAACCCGCACTTCGAGGGTGGTAAGTGACCATGAGCACCACTGAGCTGCTGAAGCGCGCCGCCGAACTGTTCCCCGGCGAGGTCGTCACCACCGCGCACGTGCGTCACCTGGACCTGCCGCTGCAGGCCGGCAAGCTGGCGCTGATCACCCTGGACAACGGCTTCGACCACACCAAGCCGACCACCTTCGGCCCGGGCTCGCTGGCCAAGCTCTCCGAGGCCCTCGACCAGGTCGAGGCGGAGGCCGCCGAGGGCAAGGTCGTCGCGGTCGCCATCACCGGCAAGCCGTTCATCTTCGCGGTCGGCGCCGACCTCAAGGGCGTCGAGGTGCTCAAGGAGCACTCCGACGCGCTGGCCATCGGCAAGGGCGGCCACGACGTCTTCAAGCGGATCGCCGCGCTGCCCGTCCCCACCTTCGCGTTCTACAACGGCGCGGCGATGGGCGGCGGCGTCGAGGTCGGCCTGCACGCCACCTACCGCACCGTCAGCTCGGGCGTCCCGGCGTTCTCGCTGCCCGAGGTCTTCCTCGGCCTGGTGCCCGGCTGGGGCGGCTGCACCCTGCTGCCGAACCTGATCGGCCCGGCGAAGGCCGTCAAGGTCATCGTCGAGAACTCGATGGCGCAGAACAAGCAGCTCAAGGGCGCGGAGGTGTTCGAGCTCGGCATCGCGGACGCGATCTTCGAGCCGGCCGACTTCCTGGAGCAGTCGATCCTGTGGGCCGCCAAGGTCCTCAAGGGCGAGGTCGTCGTCGAGCGCGAGGAGATCGACCGCGGCAAGGCCTGGGACGACGCCGTCCTCTGGGGCCGCTGGGTCGCCGACGCCAAGGTGCACGGGGCCGCTCCGGCCGCGTACAAGGCGCTCGACATCATCCAGCAGGTCAAGGACCAGGACGTCCAGGCCGGCTTCGACGCCGAGGACGCGGCGCTGGCCGACCTCATCATGACCGGCGAGCTGCGCAGCGGCCTGTACGCCTTCAACCTGGTGCAGCGCCGGGCCAAGAAGCCGTTCGGCGCGCCGGACAAGTCGCTGGCCCGCCCGGTCACCAAGGTCGGCGTGGTCGGCGCCGGCCTGATGGCCTCCCAGCTGGCGCTGCTGTTCGCCCGCCGCCTCGAGGTGCCGGTGGTCCTCACCGACATCGACCAGGAGCGCATCGACAAGGGCGTGGGCTACGTCCACGGCGAGATCGACAAGCTGCTCGGCAAGGGCCGGATCGGCAAGGACAAGGCCAACAAGCTCAAGGGCCTGGTCTCCGGACACCTCGACAAGGCCGTCGCCTTCGGTGACGCCGACTTCGTGATCGAGGCCGTCTTCGAGGAGATGGGCGTCAAGCAGAAGGTGTTCGCGGAGCTGGAGGCGGTGGTCTCGCCGACCACCATCCTGGCCACCAACACCTCCTCGCTGTCCGTCACCGAGATGGCGTCCAAGCTCCAGCACCCGGAGCGCGTGGTCGGCTTCCACTTCTTCAACCCGGTCGCGATCCTCCCGCTGCTGGAGATCGTCCGCGCGGAGAAGACCGACGACGCCTCGCTGGCCACCGCCTTCGGTGTCGCCAAGAAGCTGAAGAAGACCGCGGTCCTCACCAAGGACGCCCCGGCGTTCGTGGTCAACCGCATCCTCACCCGCTTCATGGGCGAGATCCAGAACATCATCGACGAGGGCACCCCGTTCGAGACCGTCGAGGCCGCGGTGAAGCCGCTCGGCCTGCCGATGTCCCCGATCGCGCTGCTCGAACTGGTCGGCCCGGCGATCGCCCTGCACGTCTCCGAGACCCTGCACGGTGCCTTCCCCGACCGCTTCACCGTCTCCGAGAACCTCGCCAAGGTCGTCCAGGCCGGCAAGCGCGGCTTCTACATCTGGCAGGACGGCGCCCAGGTCCTCGACCCCGAGGTCCTCGCCATCCTCTCCTTCGGCGACTCCGTCCTGACGGAGGACCAGGTCCGCGCCCGCGCCCTGGAGGCCGTCGCGCAGGAGATCGGCCTGATGCTCGACGAGGGCGTCGTCGGCGAGGCGCAGGACATCGACCTGTGCATGATCACCGGCGCCGGCTGGCCCTTCCACCTCGGCGGCATCACCCCGTACCTCGACCGCGAGGGCGTCTCCGAGCGCGTCACCGGCAAGAAGTTCCTGGCCCCCGGCCTGGCTTCGGTCCCCGCCTGACGCACCGCCACACCACCGCCGCCGGGCGGCACTCCTCCTTCGGGACGAGGTGCCGCCCGGCGGCGTTTCCGGCTCAGGGCGCGAACACCATCTCCGGGAAGCGCGGCGACGGCCCGTCCAGCAGGTGGTCGTCGCGGCCGCGCAGCCAGCGGTCGAAGAAGGCGGCGACGTAGCTGCGGGTGGCCGCCTCCGCGCGCTCGGGCCGGATGTCGCCGATGTCCGCGGCGCGCTGCTCCGCGGTGAGCGCACCCTGGCGGGCGAGCTGCGGCAGCAGGGACTCCGCGTCGGTGTACGAGCCGTGCCGGGAGCCGGTCAGCGTGAAGTCTGCGTGCCAGCCGGTGCTGTGCCGCCAGAGCGCGTCCCAGCCGGGCTGGCGGTGGTAGTCGCCGGAGTCGTCCTCCCCGGTGCCGAGCAGCAGGAACGGCCGGTCCAGGCCGTCCTCGGCGACGCTCGGCAGGAAGACGCCGGTGTGGCCGTCGGGGCCGGGGAAGTGCAGTTGGCCGTCGAGGTTGACGCCGGCCGTGATCCGCGGGTCGTCGTGCATGGCCTGCAGCGCGGCGAAGCCGCCCGCCGAGTGGCCGACCATGCCGACCCGGCCGAGGTCGAGGGCGCCGGCCAGGCCGGCCGGCAGGCCGGGTCGGGAGCCGAGGCGGGCGAGCTCGTCGAGCACGGTGCGGGTGTCCGCGACCCGGGCGGCCAGCGCCTTGCGCAGCACGGCGCCGATGTCCAGGTCGGGCCGGCCGAGCATGCCGGGGAGCACCGAGGCGGCCAGGCCGCCGTCGGGGAAGGAGACTTCGGACGCGTCGTAGGTGTGGTCGACGGTGACCACCACGAAGCCGCGCGAGGCGAGGTCCTCGACCAGGGCGGTCCCCCAGCTGCGCGGGTCGCCGAGTCCGGGCGAGTACAGCACCACCGGGCGCGCTCCGCCCGGTCGTACCGGGGCGTCCGGGCGGGCGTGGGTGGCGATGCCCGCCCAGTCGGTACTGCCCGGCGACACGCCGTAGTTGAGCAGGCCGACGCCGTCCGGCCCGCCGAAGTGGGCGCCGGCGGCGTCCGTCATGTAGGGGGCCCGACCCCCCGCCGGGGCCGTGCGGTCGGCCGGGTACCAGATGCCGATCATCAGCTCGCGCGGCCGCCCGGGCTGCCAGGGGTCGTCCCGGCGGGCGTCCGTGACGGCCAGCGAGGTGGTCCCCACCGGGTACGGGCCGGTGGGTTGCGGCAGCCATGCCCGCGCCCGGTGCACCCCGGCGCCGCCGTCCGGCTGTGCGGCCGAGGCGCCGGGCACCCCCAGGCCCACAATCGCCGCCGCCAGGAGCACCGCCACCGTTCCGGCCCGCGCCCGCCCGCCCATGAGGTCCCTCCTCGTTCCGACCGATCCACCGGTCAGCACGGTACGGGCGGAGGCGGCCGCCGCCGTCACCCCGGGGAGCCAACCCGCCCCTGATACCGCGGTATGACACCCGTACGGAGGCGCGGGGCCCGGTGCGCTACTTCTTCTTGAGGCGGTAGATGACCGTGTCGCCCGTGACGCCGACGACCTCGTAGTGGGTGTCGAGGAGGGTGGCGATGCGGGGGACGAGGTCGGGTTGGTAGGGGGCGGTGCCGGAGTCGTCGACGACGACTTCGGGGAAGCCGTTGGTGCTGATCTCGTGGTCGAAGGTCTGCCAGGCGTCGGAGACGGAGTACTGCTCGCCGACCTTCTGGCCGTCCTTGCCGCCGCTGTAGTTGGTGAGGAAGCCGGCGGTGAGGTAGCGGGTGACGGGGCGTCGGTCGGCGAGCCAGTAGAGCTCGGGGTGCATGCCCCAGACCAGGACGGTGTCCTTGGGGGTGGTCTGGGCGGCGACGGCGGTGGCGACCTCGGTGGTCTGGGTGAGTTTCTGGCCGGGCCAGAAGACGGCGAGGCCCCAGAAGAAGGTGCAGGCGGCGGTCGAGTAGACCACGACGGGTTTCCAGCGGACGGCGGAGGTGGAGACCGCGCCGACGCCGAGCAGGACCAGCGGCGGCATCAGCTGGAGGTAGTAGTGGCCGAAGAAGTGGAAGCCGACCGAGACCGCGAGGACGGAGGAGGCCAGCCACACCCACAGGTCGATGGTGGAGCCGTGCTCCTCGCCGCGGTCGGGCACCGGACGACGCCGGTAGCGCAGCCACAGGCGGCGGCCGACGGGCAGCAGGAAGGCCAGCCCGGCGGCGAGCAGGATCGCCGAGTTGCCGAGCGCCCGGCCGAGCATCTGCGGCCAGTTGGAGCCGAGGCTGGCGTAGTCGCCGGAGCCGGTGACCACCCAGAACAGGAAGCCCTTGGGCTTGGTGAGGATGACCGCGACCAGCGCTATCGGCAGCGCGAAGCCGAAGCCGATCTTGGCCAGGGCGGGCAGCCACCGCACGCCGCGCTGCCGGGCGTCCTGGAGCAGCATCCACAGCACGGGGAGCAGCACGGCGCCGCCCGTCTGCTTGGTGAGCGAGCAGATCGCGACGGCGATGCCCGCGGCCAGCCAGCGGCGGCGCTCCGCGTAGCGGAAGGCGGCGACCATGGCGGGCAGCATGAAGACTTCGAAGGTGGCGGCCTGGGTGTCCTCGGGGGAGAGCCCGATGGAGAGCAGCAGGTAGAGGATGCCGGCGTAGCGCCCGGCCCGGTCGCCCCAGCGTCCGCGGGCAAGCGAGGCCAGCAGGACGGCGGTGAGCAGGTGGGCGCAGATCGCGAGGGTGCGCAGCGGCCAGAGCGAGACGGAGCCGAAGAGCCCGAAGCAGGCTTCGTACAGCCAGGGCAGCAGCGGGGGTTTGCGGTCGACGACGGTGTCGTAGAGGACGCCGCCGTCGGCGAGCATCCGGGCCTGGGTGGCGAGGTAGCCCTCGTCGGGGCTCCACACGGGGCGCAGGAAGGACGGCAGGTGGGTCAGGGTGGCCAGCACCGCGAGCAGCGGGACCAGTCTGGTCCAGTACCCGGTGCGGACGCGCTGGGGAACGCGGTCGGCGAGGGCACTCAGGCGGCTCGTGATGGTGAGGGACACGGATGACAACCTACCGGGCGTGAACAGCGGGAGGCATCGCCGGTCCACGAAAGAGTGTGACGGTAAGACAATGGGCGCACCGCGCGGAGCCGTTGGAGTGGCCCGCGCGGTGCGCCGCCGAACGAGGACCGGGGTCAGCGCCCGGCGAGTGCCCGGGTGCGGATCAGCGCCTCGACCTTCGCGGCGATCGCGGGCGCGGTGAGCCCGATCTCGTCGAGGATCTCGCCGCGCGAGGCGTGGTCGAGGAACTCCTGCGGGATGCCGAAGTCCCGCAGCGGGACGTCCACGTCGGCGTCGCGCAGCGCCTGGGCGATGGCGGAGCCGACGCCGCCGGCCCGGCCGTTGTCCTCGACGGTGACGACCAGTCGGTGCTGGGCGGCGAGGCCGGGGAGCACGGGGTCGACCGGCTTGACCCAGCGGGGGTCGACGACGGTGGTGGTGATGCCCTGCTCGGCGAGCAGGTCGGCGACCGCGAGGCAGGTCGGGGCCATCGCGCCGACCGAGACGATCAGCACGTCGGCCGCGTCGTCGTCGGAGCGCTCGGTGTTCTCCCGCAGCACGTCCATGCCGCCGACGGTGCCGACCGCGGGGACGGACGGGCCGACGCTGCCCTTCGAGTAGCGGACCACGGTGGGCGCGTCGGTGACCTCGACGGCCTCGCGCAGCTGCAGGCGGACCTGCTCGGCGTCGCGCGGGGCGGCCAGCCGCAGGCCGGGGACGACCTGCAGGATCGACATGTCCCACATGCCGTTGTGCGAGGCGCCGTCGGTGCCGGTGACGCCGGCCCGGTCGAGCACGAAGGTGACGCCGAGCTTGTGCAGGGCGACGTCCATCAGGACCTGGTCGAAGGCCCGGTTGAGGAAGGTCGCGTAGACCGCGACCACCGGGTGCAGGCCGTTGGTGGCCAGGCCGGCGGCGCTGACCGCGGCGTGCTGCTCGGCGATGCCGACGTCGAAGATCCGGTCGGGGTAGGCCTTGGCGAACGGGGCGAGGCCGACCGGGTGCAGCATGGCGGCGGTGATGGCGACGATGTCGCGGCGCTCGCGGCCGAGCGCGACCATCTCCTCGCCGAAGACCGAGGTCCAGTCCTTGCCGGAGGTCTTCACCGGCAGGCCGGTGTCGGGGTGGATCACGCCGACCGCGTGGAAGCGGTCCTCGTCGTTGTTCTCCGCGGCGTGGTAGCCGCGGCCCTTCTCGGTGATGCAGTGCACGATGACCGGGCCGCCGAAGCCGCGCGCCTTGGTGAAGGCGGACTCCAGGGCCTGCAGGTCGTGGCCGTCGATCGGGCCGATGTACTTGAGGCCGAGGTCCTCGAACATGCCCTGCGGGGCGATGAAGTCCTTGAGGCCCTTCTTGGCGCCGTGCAGGGTGTCGAACATCGCCTGGCCGACCACGGGGGTGCGCTGCAGCGCGTCCTTGCCCCAGGACAGGAAGCGCTCGTAGCCCTGGGTGGTGCGCAGCGTGGAGAGGTGGTTGGCGAGGCCGCCGATGGTCGGCGAGTAGGACCGCTCGTTGTCGTTGACCACGATGACGATCGGCAGGTCCTTGCCGTCGGCGATGTTGTTCAGCGCCTCCCAGGCCATGCCGCCGGTGAGCGCGCCGTCGCCGATCACCGCGACCACCGGGCGGTCCTTGTGGCCCTGGACCTTGTTGGCCTTGGCCAGGCCGTCGGCGTAGCCGAGCACGGTGGAGGCGTGCGAGTTCTCGATCACGTCGTGCTCGGACTCGGCGCGCGAGGGGTAGCCGGACAGGCCGCCCTTCATCTTGAGCCGCGAGAAGTCCTGACGGCCGGTGAGCAGCTTGTGGACGTACGACTGGTGGCCGGTGTCGAAGAGGATGCGGTCGCGCGGGGAGTCGAACACCCGGTGCATCGCGATGGTCAGCTCGACGACGCCGAGGTTGGGGCCGAGGTGGCCGCCGGTCTTGGAGACCTCCTCCACCAGGAAGCCGCGGATCTCCTCGGCGAGCGACGACAGCTGCGCAGGGGTGAGCCGATCGAGATCGCGCGGTCCCCGAATGCGGGTCAGCAGGGCCACCCGTTCCTCCTCGTTCAAGTTCTCGCGCCCTCACGGGCCCGGAGGGCGTACGCCCCGTGTGAGTCTAATGTCCATTACCCGTGCGTAGTGCGGCGGGCAACCGTGTCCAGCACTTCGGGTGTCCGCGACCGGGAAAACGGCGAACCGCGCGACCGGCCCCTGTATATACGGGGCGAAGCGGTCGCGCGGTTCCGGGGGTTGGACGGTCAGCCGCGTCCGGAGGACTTCTGGGTGCGGCGGGAGACCGAGTCCAGGACCACCGCGGCGAGCAGCACCGCGCCGGTGATCATGTACTGGATGGCCTGCTGGGCGTGGACCATGTCCAGGCCGGTGGTGATGGACTGCAGGACCAGGATGCCGAGCAGCGCCGACCAGGTCTTGCCGCGGCCGCCGAACAGGCTGGTGCCGCCGATGACGGCCGCCGCGATGGCGCTCATCAGCACGTTGCCGCCGCCGAGGGCCTTGTCCGCGGAGCCCTGCTGGGAGGCGATGAACAGACCGCCGAAGCCGGCCAGGCCGGCCGAGATCATGTACACCGAGGTGCGCACCCAAGCGACGTTGATGCCGGAGCGGCGGGCCGCCTCGATGCCGCCGCCGACCGCGAAGATCTGCCGGCCGTAGGAGGTGCGGCGCAGCACGAAGTCCGCGATCGCGACGATGCCGACGAAGATCACCAGCGGCAGCGGCAGGCCGCGGTCCTGGTTGAGCATGTAGGCGACGACCAGCGCGACGACCGCGATGGCGCCGGTGCGCAGCGCGATCTCGCTGTACGGGCGGGCGGGCAGCCCGGCCGTGGCGCGGCGGCGGGCGTCGAGCAGCTGGCCGGAGGCGAACAGCGCGATGGTGCCGATGGCGAACAGCCAGGACCAGATGACGTCGCCGTCACCGAGGAAGTAGGTGTCCAGGTTGGCGATGACGCCGTCGTTCAGGTTGTTGACGGTGCCGAGCTTGCCGATGGTGAAGTCCTGCAGGCCGCTCCAGGCGAGCATGCCGGCCAGGGTGACCAGCAGCGCGGGCACGCCGATCTTGGAGAAGAAGAAGCCGTGCACGGCGCCCATGGCGACCGCGGCGAGGATGCCGATCAGCACCGCGATCCACTCGTTGACACCCTGACGGACCGCCAGCACCGAGGAGATCGCGGCGGTGACGCCGGCTATCGAGCCGAGCGAGAGGTCGATCTCACCGAGCAGCAGCACGAAGACGATGCCGGTGGCGATCAGGCCGGGGCCGGCGATCCACTTGGTGATGTTGGTGAGGTTGTCGGCGTTGAGGAACGAGCCGGTCTTCCACTGGAAGATGATCGCGATCAGCACCAGGCCGACGACCACCGGCAGCGAGCCGAGCTCGCCGCTGCGGATCTTGCGCCGGAACTCGTCGACGTAGCCGGCCAGGCCGTCCTTGCGGACCAGCAGCCGCGGGTCGACGGCCGGGGCCGCCGGGGCTGCAGGGGTGGTGGTGGGGTTCTCGGTGCTCACTTCGCTTCCTCCGCGATTCGGGCCTGACGACGTGTCACCGCGTTGTCGGTGGCGCCGGTGATGGCGGAGATGATCTCCTCGTGCGAGGTGGTGGCCACCTCGAAGCTGCCGTTGTTGCGGCCCAGGCGGAGCACCGCGACGGTGTCCGCGACGGCCTTGACGTCGGCCATGTTGTGGCTGATCAGGATCACGCCGAGGCCGCGCTGGCGGAGCCGCTCGACCAGGTCGAGGACCTGGGCGGTCTGCTCCACGCCGAGCGCCGCGGTGGGCTCGTCCAGGATCACGATCTTCGGGTCGCCGACCAGGGCGCGGGCGATCGCGACGACCTGGCGCTGACCGCCGGAGAGCGAGGCGATCGGGATGCGGACACTGGGGATGCGGATCGACAGGGTGTCGAGGAGCTCGCGGGCGCGCTTCTCCATCGCGACCTCGTCCAGGGTGCCGAAGCGCTTGAGCTCGCGGCCGAGGAAGAGGTTGCCGACCACGTCGAGGTTGTCGCAGAGCGCGAGGTCCTGGTAGACGGTGGCGATGCCGAGCGACTGGGCGTCGTGCGGGCGACCGATGGAGACCGCCTTGCCCTCCCACTCGATGACGCCCTCGTCGATCGGGTGGACGCCCGCGATGGTCTTGACCAGGGTGGACTTTCCGGCGCCGTTGTCGCCGACCAGGGCGACGACCTCGCCCGCGTGAACCTCCAACTGCACGTCGGTGAGCGCCTGGACGGCGCCGAAGCGCTTGGAGACCCCGCGCAACGCCAGTACGGGTGCGCCTGTCACGTGAACCATCTCCTTGTGTTCCGTGCCGGTCCTGACATCCCGGCACGGCCGACCCGCGTACCGGGCCGGGTACGCGGGGGTAGTGCGAAAAGAAGCGCGCGCGGCTGCTCCGCGCCGGTGGGCGGGGGCCGACTGCCGGTCAGTCGGCCCCCGCCCGCGGGGTGTTACTGGATGCCGGCCGCGGTGCAGGCGGCGGCGAAGTCGGCGGTGCAGATGTCCGCCGCCTTGTAGAGACCGTCGGCGATCACGGTGTCCTTGATGTTCGCCTTGGTGACGACCTTCGGGTCCAGCAGCTTGGCCGGGATGCCCTTGTCGGTGTCGCTGTCGATGGTCGACGAGGCGACGGCCTTGACGTCCTTGCCCTGCAGCAGGTTGACGGCCAGTTCGCCGGCCGCGTCGGCCAGCGGCTTGTACGCCTTGTAGATGGTGTAAGCCTGGTCGCCCGAGACGAGGCGCTGGATCGCGTCCAGACCGGCGTCCTGGCCGCCGACCGGGACGTTGATGCCCTGCGACTTCAGCTGGGTGATGATCGCGGCCGCCATGCCGTCGTTGGCGGAGTAGACGGCCTGGAAGCCGTCCTTGCCGAGCTGGGTGATGGCGGCGCCGACCTTCTGGCCCGCGACGGTGGGCTTCCACTCACCGCTCTGCTCGTAGACGACCTTCTTGACCTTGCTGTCCAGGACCTTGTGGGCGCCGGACTTGAACTTGCCGGCGTTCGGGTCCGCCTCGTCGCCGTTGATCATGATGATGTTGGCGTCCGCGGCCTTGGCGCCGAGGGCGTCGACCAGGGCCTGGCCCTGGAGCTCGCCGACCTTCTCGTTGTCGAACGAGACGTAGGCGGAGACCGGGCCGGTGGCCAGGCGGTCGTACGCGATGACCTTGACGCCCTTGTCGGCGGCCTCCTTCACCCAGGACTGGGTGGACTTGGCGTCGAACGCGTCCAGGATGATCACCTTGACGCCCTGCGCGATCAGGGTGTCGAACTGCTGCTTCTGCTTCGCGGCGGAACCCTCGGCGTTGCTGTACTCGACCTTGCAGTCGGCGCACAGGGCCTTGACCTTGGCCTCGATGAACGGCTTGTCGAAGGACTCGTAACGGGTCGAGGACGCGTTCTCCGGGAGCAGCAGGCCGATCGACTTGTTGTTGCCCGAAGCCGCGTCGCCCTTCTTGTCATCGCCGGCCTTGCCACAGGCGGCCATGGTGAGAGCCATCGAGACGGCGGCGGTACCGATGACGACGCGACGCATCATTGCGTTCATGGTGGGGGGTGCCTCCCTGACAGAGCCGCAACATCGCGGCGAGGTGGGCAGGAGTCAACCCCGTCACCAAGCTTGTCGTCAATAAGTAAAACCGGAGGGCCCTGGATTCAGACCCTTTCGTTATCTTCCTGAAGGCTTACCCGAGATCAGACGGGGTAGAAGTACCGTTCGGGCACGCCTCACAGGACGCCCGTCTCACCCATCTCGCTCATCACCAGGGCGAGCGCGCCGAGCACCTCCGCGCGGCCACCGAGCGTGCCGGGAACGACCGACAACTGCCGGGCGGCGCTGGGGATCGCGTACCGCGCCACGGAGTCCCGGATCGGGGAAAGCACCAGCTCACCGGCCTCGGCGAGGTCTCCGCCGAGGATCACCCGGCGCGGGTTGAGCAGATTGCAGAGGGTGGCCACGCCCATGCCGATCTGGCGGCCCGCGTCGGCGATCACCCGGCGGCAGCCCAGGTCGCCCTGCTGGGCCAGTTGGACGACCCTGCTCAGGGTGAGGTCGCCGGGGTGGTTGGCGTTCAAGAGGTTGAGCAGGTAGCGCGAACCGACGAAGGTCTCCAGGCAGCCGCGGTTGCCGCAGCGGCAGACCGGACCGGCCTCGTCCAGCGTGATGTGCCCGATCTCGCCGGCGGTGCCGCCGGGGCCCCGGTAGATCTGGTTGTTGATCACCAGTCCGGAGCCGACGCCGCTGGCCACCTTGATGTACGCCAGGTCCCCCAGGCCCCGGCCGGCGCCCCAGACCAGCTCGCCGAGCGCGCCCAGGTTGGCGTCGTTGTCCACGTGCACCGGCATCCCGAGCCGCTGGGACAGCTCCTGACGCGGCATCACCCCGGTCCAGCCGGGCAGGATCGCGGTGGAGCCGAGCGCCCCGGTCTCCACGTCGATCGGGCCGGGCACGCCCAGGCCCACCCCGATCACCTTGTCCGGCCGGAACCCGGCCTGCTCCAGCAGCCGCTCCACCATCCGCTCGGCGCGGTCGAAGCCCTGCTGGGCCGAGACGTCGACGTCCAGCGGCTCGCTCTCCTCGGCCAGCACCCGGTGCGCCAGGTTGCCGACCGCGACCCGCAGGTGGGTGTGGCCGAAGTCGACGCCCACCACGATCCCGGCGTCCCCGCTGAGCGAGACGCTGCGCGCCCGCCGCCCGCCGGAGGAGGTGTCGGCGACCACCACGGTCCCGGATTCCTTGAGCTCCCGGACGATGTTGGACACCGTCGCGGCCGACAGGCCCGTGCCGCGGGCGATCTCCGCCTGGGTGAGCGATCCGGCCATCCGCACGGCCCGCAGCACCCGCTCGAGGTTCGCCCGGTGCAGCGAGGACTGCGATCCCGGTGTGTCCGTCGACATGTTCCACCCTCCGAGAAGCCGCGCCGTTGCGGCAGTGTCCAAAGTTCAGCTTCAACTTCTGAACTCTATGCTCCGTCACTGCTCGGAGGGCGAGTCAAGCACGAACACGGATCGTTACGCGCGTGGGAGGATGCCCGGTATCCGAGCCTGACGAAGGAGTCCTGCGAGTGCCTGGCACCAACTTGACCCGTGAGGAGGCCCGCACCCGGGCCGCGCTCCTGCACGTGGACGCGTACGACATCGAGCTCGACCTGAGCTCTGCGCGTGAGGGCGGAACCTTCCGGTCCACCACCGTGGTCCGCTTCACCGCCACCGAGCCCGGGGCCTCGACCTTCATCGACCTGGTCGCCCCGAGCGTCTCCGAGATCGTGCTCAACGGCCGCGCCCTCCCGCTGGAGAACTTCGCCGACAGCCGCATCGCGCTGCCCGGGCTGGCCGCCGACAACGAGCTGCGGGTGGTCGCGGACTGCGCCTACACCAACACCGGTGAGGGCCTGCACCGCTTCGTCGACCCGGTCGACGGCGAGACCTACCTCTACACCCAGTTCGAGGTCCCGGACGCCCGCCGGGTGTTCGCCAACTTCGAGCAGCCCGACCTGAAGGCCGCCTTCACCTTCACCGTCACCGCCCCCACCGGCTGGGTCGTGGTCTCCAACTCCCCGACCCCGAAGCCGTCCGGCGAGGGCGACGCCCAGGTGTGGGCCTTCGAGCCCACCCCGCGGATGTCCACCTACATCACCGCGCTGGTGGCCGGCCCCTACGTCGGCGTCTTCGACGAGTACAACGAGCACGACGACAGCGAGCAGGTGGTGCCGCTGGGCATCTACTGCCGCCCCTCGCTGCGCGAGTTCCTGGACGCCGAGGCGATCTTCGAGGTCACCAAGCAGGGCTTCTCCTACTTCCAGGAGAAGTTCGACTACGACTACCCGTTCGCCAAGTACGACCAGCTCTTCGTCCCGGAGTTCAACGCCGGCGCGATGGAGAACGCGGGTGCCGTCACCCTGCGCGACCAGTACGTCTTCCGGTCCAAGGTCACCGACGCCTCCTACGAGATGCGCGCCGCCACCATCCTGCACGAGCTCGCCCACATGTGGTTCGGCGACCTGGTCACCATGGAGTGGTGGAACGACCTCTGGCTGAACGAGTCCTTCGCCACCTTCGCCGAGGTCGTCTGCCAGGCCGAGGCCCCCGGCTCCAAGTGGCCGCACTCCTGGACCACCTTCGCCAACCAGATGAAGACCTGGGCCTACCGGCAGGACCAGCTGCCGTCCACCCACCCGATCATGGCGGAGATCAACGACCTGGAGGACGTCCAGGTCAACTTCGACGGCATCACCTACGCCAAGGGCGCCTCGGTGCTCAAGCAGTTGGTGGCCTACGTCGGCCAGGACGCCTTCTTCGAGGGCGTGCGCGGCTACTTCAAGCGCCACGCCTGGGGCAACACCCGCCTCAGCGACCTGCTCGGCGCCCTCGAGCAGGCCAGCGGCCGCGACCTGAAGACCTGGTCCAAGGCCTGGCTGGAGACCGCCGGCATCAACATCCTCCGCCCGGCGCTCGAGGTGGACGCCGACGGCGTCATCACCTCCTTCGCCGTCCTGCAGGAGGCCCCCGCCCTCCCGGCCGGCGCCCGCGGCGAGGCCGTGCTGCGCCCGCACCGCATCGCCATCGGCCTGTACGAGCTGGTCGACGGCGCGCTGGTGCGCACCGACCGGATCGAGCTGGACGTCGACGGCGAGCGCACCGAGGTCCCGCAGCTGACCGGCCGTCAGCGCCCCGCGGTGCTGCTGCTCAACGACGACGACCTGTCCTACGCCAAGGTCCGTCTCGACGACGCCTCGCTGGCCCAGGTCACCGAGCACCTCGGCGACTTCGCCGACTCGCTCCCCCGCGCGCTGTGCTGGGCCTCCGCCTGGGACATGACCCGCGACGGCGAACTCGCCACCCGCGACTACCTCGCGCTCGCCCTCTCCGGTCTCACCCGGGAGAGCGACATCGGCGTGGTCCAGTCCGTGCAGCGCCAGGTCAAGCTCGCCCTCGAGCTGTACGCCGACCCGGCGTGGCGCGAGGAGGGCCTGCAGCGCTGGGCCGCCGCCGCCGAGACCGCGCTGGCCGCGGCCACCCCCGGCAGCGACCACCAGCTCGCCTGGACCCGCACGCTGGCCGGCGCCGCCCGGACGGACGCTCAGCTCGACCTGCTGGCCGGCCTGTTGGACGGCACCGCGGTCATCGACGGCCTCGCCGTCGACACCGAGCTGCGCTGGACCCTGCTCACCCGACTGGTCGCCACCGGTCGGGCGGACGACGCCGCGATCGCCGCCGAGCTGGAGCGCGACAACACGTCGTCCGGGCAGGAGCACGCCGCGACCTGCCGCGCCGCCCGCCCGACCGCCGAGGCCAAGGCCGAGGCCTGGGCGTCCGTGGTCGAGTCCGACACCCTCACCAACTACGTGCAGGAGGCCGTCATCGCCGGCTTCCAGCAGCCCGACCAGCGAGAGCTGCTGGCGCCGTACATCGAGAAGTACTTCGCGGCGGTCAAGGGCGTGTGGGAGTCGCGCAGCCACGAGATCTCCCAGCAGATCATCGTCGGCCTCTACCCCGCGTACGCGGTCTCCCAGGCCACCCTCGACACCACCGACGCCTGGCTCACCACCGCGGACCCGGCCCCGGCCCTCCGCCGCCAGGTGATCGAGGCCCGCGCGGGCGTCGAGCGGGCGCTGCGCGCGCAGAGCGCGGACCGCTAAAGGGGCAGTTGCAACCACCTAGGGGGGCTCTGGGGGTACCTCCCGGCCCCCCTAGGGGCTGGGGGCGGAACTGCGAGGCGAGTGGCGGTGCGGTCTTAGGTCGGCTGTAGGTCTTGGAGACGTCTATGCGTCTTGACCTCGCAGCGCCCTGTGAGACCGGCCGCCACGCGCCCCCGCCGTTCCCCGGGCCCCTAAAAGTGTCACCCTGAACTGTGTGAGACCCGGGGTGTTCGACAGTTCCACGGTTCCGCCGTGGGCGTGGACGACGGCTCGGACGATGGCGAGGCCGAGGCCGGTGGAGCCGGTGCGGCGGGTGCGGGCGCGGTCGCCTCGGGTGAAGCGGTCGAAGACGTGGGGGGCCAGGGCGGGTGGGATGCCGGGGCCGTCGTCGGTGACGGTGAGCAGGACGTCGGCGGGACGGGGCTCCAGACGGAGTGTCACCTCGGTGCCCGTGGGGGTGTGGGCGCGGGCGTTGGCCAGCAGGTTGGCGACGACCTGCGCCAGGCGGTGGGGGTCGCCGGGGACGGTGACGGGGTGTTCGGGGAGTTCCAGCAGCCAGCGGTGGTCGGGGGCGGCAGCCCTCGCGTCGGCGGTGCAGTCGAGCGCGATCCGGGTCAGGTCGACGTCCTGGAGGGCCAGCGGGCGGCCGGCGTCCAGCCGGGCGAGCAGCAGCAGGTCGTCGACGAGGTCGCCCATCCGCACGGATTCGGCGGTGATGCGCTCCAGCGAGTGGCGGACCTCGTCGGGCACCGGGCCGGGGTGGCGCAGGGCGAGTTCGGCGTGGCCGCGGACCGCGGCGACCGGGTTGCGCAGTTCGTGGCTGGCGTCGGCGGCGAAGTCGCGCAGCCGGTCCTCGACGGCCTGACGGCGGGTCAGGGCGTCGCCGACGTGGCCGAGCATCCGGTTGAGCGCGGCGCCGACCCGGCCGACCTCGGTGCCGGGGTCGGCGTCGGGGACGCGTTCGGCGAGGTCGACGGTGCCACTGGCGAGCGGGAGGGCGGAGACCCGTTCGGCGGTGGCGACCACCCGGTCGAGCGGGCGCAGGGCGATCCGGGCCCCGAGGGTGCCGACGGCCGCGGCGGCGGCGAGGGCGGCCGCGAAGACCACGAGTTCGATGGCGAGCAGGCGTTGGACGGTCTCGTCGACGGGGTGCAGGGGCAGCCCGGTGACCAGGACGTCCTGGTCGTGGCCGGCCACCGCGACGGCGCGGTAGTGGCCGAGCGCGGAGAGGTCGAGGTCGTGGGGGCGGCCGCCGACCGGGAGGCCGCGCAGGGCCCGCTGGTCGGCGTCGGTGAGCGGGACGGTGGCGTCCGCCGCGCCGTGGACGAGCTGGACGGGGTCGTCGTCGCCGGGCGGGATGCCGCCGACCACGGCGGCGTGGGTGACGGCGCCGTCCGCCAGCCGGGCGCCGAAGGTGCCGGGGGACTGGGCGCGGGTGTCGCTGCCGCTCTTCTGGCCGGGGTGCTCCAGGCTGGCGGCGTAGCGGCCGCCGCCGGCGGCGAGCTGCTGGTCGAGGCGGTCGACCAGGAAGTGCCGCAGCGCCTCGCAGGTGGCGACGCCGATGCCGCAGCAGATCACGGCGAGCAGCACCAGCACCCCGGCGACCAGCCGGGCCCGCAGGGTGCGCGGACGGAGCGTCGGGCGCCTCACGGCGTCGGCGCCTTGATCACGTAGCCGGCGCCGCGGACGGTGTGGATCATCGGGTGCCGGCCGGCGTCGACCTTGCGGCGCAGGTAGCTGATGTAGAGCTCGACCACGTGGGCCTGGCCGCCGAAGTCGTAGGACCAGACCGCGTCCAGGATCTGCGCCTTGCTGAGCACCTGGCGGGGGTGCTCCAGCAGGTGGCGGAGGAGCGCGAACTCGGTGGGGCTGAGGTCGATCGGCACGCCGCCGCGGGTGGTCTCGCGGGCCTGCGGGTCGAGTCGCAGGTCGCCGAGGACGAGGGTGCCCGGGGCGTCCGGCCCGGCGGGGGCGGGGTGGGCCCGGCGGAGCAGTCCGCGCAGCCGGGCGACCACCTCACCGAGGCTGAACGGCTTGGTGACGTAGTCGTCGCCGCCGGCGGTGATGCCGGCGATCCGGTCCTCGACGGCGTCGCGGGCGGTGAGGAAGAGCACCCGGACCTCGGGGTCGGCGGTGTGCACCCGGCGGAGCACCTCCAGCCCGTCGAAGTCGGGCAGCATCACGTCGATCACCATGGCGTGCGGGTGCCAGTCGGCGGCGACGGCGACCGCCTCCAGGCCGTCGGTGGCGCCGCGGACCTCCCAGCCCTCGTAGCGCAGGGCGCCGCAGACCACCTCTACCAGGTCGGGCTCGTCGTCGACCACCAGGACCCGCCAGGGCGTTTGCATCCGTCCATTCTGGCTCCGCCCGATGAGAAAGCGGTGAGATCATCGGACCGCTGATCTGCCTGCTCCAGCGCCTCCGACCTGCCCGAACGCCCCCGCGGGAGGGTCTGCGGGCCGCACTTTTCAGAGGGAACTGAGAGCTTGCGGTGCCACCGTGGCCACCTGGAGCAGCAAGGAGGCCCCGTTGACCGCACTCACCACCCCGACCCGCGCCGACCGGCGGGCCGCGCACCGCCGCGCCCTACCGCCGGACGCCGTCCGGCACGGCGCGCTCGCGCTGATCGCGGTCGGCGCGCTCGGCGTCCTCGCGCTCTGGTGGACCGGCACCCCACGCGTCGCCGGCGCCGCCGACTGGCTCACCGGCGCGGGACGGATCACCGGACTGCTGGCCGGGTACACCGCGCCCGTCCTGCTCCTGCTGATGGCCCGGATCCCGCTGCTGGAACGCGAGGTCGGCGCCGACCGGTTGGCGCGCTGGCACGCCTTCGGCGGCCGCTACCTGGTCTCGCTGATCACCGTGCACGTGCTGACCGTGATCTGGGGCTACGCGCTGACCAGCGGCCAGGGCGTGTGGGCCGAGGGCGTGGAGATCGTCCTCCACTTCCCGGAGATGCTCAAGGCGTCCCTGGCCACCCTGCTGATCCTCGGCACCGGGGCGGTCTCGGCCCGCGCCGCCCGCCGCCGGCTGAGCTACGAGGCCTGGTACTACCTGCACCTGGCCACCTACCTCGCGGTCGCCCTCGGCTTCGGGCACCAGCTGGCCACCGGCGCGGACCTCGGCGACGGCCCCGCCCGGGCCGGCTGGTACCTGCTGTACTTCGGCACCGGCGCCGTCCTCGCCTGGTACCGGCTGCTCCAGCCGTGGCTGCGCGACCGCCGGCACGGGCTGCGGATCGCCGAGGTGCGCACCGAGGGCCCCGGCGTGGTGTCCGTCTTCCTGACCGGCCGTCACCTCGCCGACTTGCGCGCCGAGCCCGGCCAGTTCTTCCGGCTGCAGTTCCTCACCCCGCAGCTGCGCTGGGCCGCCAACCCGTACTCGCTCTCCGCGCCGCCGCACCCGCACTTCCTGCGCTTCACCGTCAAGGACCTGGGCGGGCACAGCGCCGCCGTCGCCGCGCTCACCCCCGGCACCCGGGTCCGCGCCGAGGGCCCGTACGGGGCGTTCACCGCCCGCCGGCAGCACCAGCGCAAGGTGCTGCTGCTCGGCGCCGGCGTCGGCGTCACCCCGCTGCGCGCGCTGTTCGAGACGCTGCCCGGCAGGCTGACGCTCGTCCAACGGGCCACCCACCCGCGGGACGTGCTGTTCCGGCAGGAGCTGGCCGAGGTCGCCGCGCACCGCGGCGGCACCGTCCACGAGCTGCTCGGCCCGCGCGCCCGGGTCGGCGACCTGCGCACCGCCCTCACCCGGCTGGTACCGGACCTGGCCGACCACGAGGTCTACCTGTGCGGCCCCGAGGCCTTCAGCACGGAGGCCGTCCGCGCGCTGCGCGCCGCCGGGGTGCGGCGCTCCCGCATCCACCACGAGTCCTTCGCCCTCTAGGAGCCCCGCCGCCATGCGCCGAGCCGTCATCACCGCGTCCGCCACCGCCGCCGGGGTGGTCCTGCTGCTCTCCCTGAAGCCGCACGACGCCGCGACCACCGCCGCCATCTCCTCCGTGTCCGGCACCGGCTCCGGCAGCGCCGGCCAACCGCAGGACGCCTCGCACACCAGCGCCGCGCCGTCCACCACGCCGTCCACCACCGGCTCCTCACGGACCGTCACCGGCACGGCGATCAACACCCGCTACGGCCCGGTCCAGGTGAAGCTCACCCTGTCCGGCAGCACCATCAGCAAGATCGACGTCATCCAGTACCCCACCCGAGACCGCCGCGACCAGGAGATCAACAGCTACGCCATCCCGGTCCTCAACCAGGAGGCGATCGCCGCGCAGAACGCGAGCATCGACGTGGTCAGCGGCGCCACCTACACCAGCGAGGGCTACACCCGCTCGCTGCAGAGCGCCCTCGACCAGGCGGCCAAGTGACCGCCGCCCCGCTCGGCCACGTCGAGCACGTGATGGGGACGGTCTTCTCCTTCACCGTCCGCGACCCCGGCCCCGCCACCGCCGACGCCCTGCGCCGGATCGTCGCCCGCCTGCACCACATCGACGAGGTCTTCTCCCCGTACCGGCCGGACAGCGCGATCAGCCGACTCGGCCGCGGCGAACTCTCCCTGACGGAGTGCGACCCCGAGGTCGCCGAGGTGCTCGCGCAGTGCGACGCGCTCGCCGCCGAGACCGACGGCTACTTCACCGCGCACCCCGGCGGCCGGCTCGACCCCAGCGGCTGGGTCAAGGGCTGGGCCATCGAGGAGGCCTCCCGGGCCCTGCGCGCCGCCGGTTCCACCCACCACTGCGTCAGCGGCGGCGGCGACGTCCAGACCGCCGGCGGCCCCTGGCGGATCGGCATCGCCGACCCCCACCGCCCCGGCACCGTCCTCTGCGTCCTCACCGGCCACGACCTCGCGGTCGCCACCTCCGGCACCGCCGAACGCGGCGCCCACATCCACGACCCGCACACCGGCCGCCCCACGACCGGCTACGCCTCACTCACCCTGGTCGGCCGCCACCTGGCCCGTACCGACGCCCACACCACCGCCGCATTCGCCATGGGCTCCCCCGCCGGCCTCACCTGGGCCCACCACCACGCCCTCGCCGCCCTGGCCGTCCACCCGGACGGCACCCGCGAACAGACCCCGGGCCTGGCTCACTTCCGCGAGGGGGTAAACCCCCAGGGGCCCGGGTGAGCGAAGCTCACAAGGGGCCCGGGGAACGGCGGGGGCGCGTGACGGCTGGTCTCACAGGGCGCTGTCAGGTCAAGCCGCATGGACGTCTCCAAAGACCTACAGCCCAGTCAAGACCGCACCGCCACTCGCCTCGCAGTTCCGCCCCCAGCCCCAAGGGGGGCCGGGAGGTACCCCCAGAGCCCTGGGTGTTGCAACTGGCTCTGGGTGCGCTGCTACTTCTTCTTGCTGCCCGGAAGCATGCACAGGCCCGCGATCACCAGGAAGGCGAAGATCGGCAGGAAAACGAACAGCCCCAGGGTCGCGCCGACGCTCAGGCTGGTGCCCGGGTCGTCGCCGTCGTCGCGCGTCAGTGCCATCGCGGGCGACGTCATCACCATCATCAGCGTGGCCGTCGCGGTGACCGCACCGGCGCGCATTGCGTTCCTCTTGTCCACGTTCCCCAAGGTACCGGCCCCCTACCCCGCATCGCTCAGCGGGGTGCGCCTTCCGGCGTGTCCCGCTGACGGGTCGTCCGCGGGGGCGGCCAGCGGGGCCAGCGTCGCGGCGATGGCGGCGGCGCCGGGGGATGCGGCCACCTGGTCGAGGGTGCGCGGGGTGCCGGTGGAGTCGGCGACGGGGAGGCGCCAGTTCGGGTACTGGTCCCACGTGCCGGGCAGGTTCTGCGGTCGCGGGTCGCCGACCGTGTCGGGCAGCCACACGCCGACCAGCTTCGCGGGCGTGGCCAGCAGGAAGGCGTACAGCGCCTCCGGCGTGGTCTTCTCGCCCTCGGCGAGCAGCCCGAGCCTGGTCAACTCCTCTTGCCAGTCGGTGAGTTCGCGGTCCGCCGCGGCCTGTTCCTCGGCCAGCGGGCGGGCCAGCAGGCCGAGGTGGTGGCGCAGCTCGACGTGTTCGCCGCTGAGTCGGGCGGCGGTGCTGGGCAGGTCGTGGGTGGTCAGGGTGGCGAGGCATCCGGCCCGCCAGCGCTCGGGCGGGAGAATGGCGCCGCCCGCGTGCCAGTCCCGTTCGAACCAGAGCACCGAGGTGCCCATGATCCCGTGTTCGGCGAGCCGCTCGCGGACGCCGGGCTCCACCGTGCCGAGGTCCTCGCCGATCACCGCGGTACCGGCCCGGTGCGCCTCCAGCGCGAGGACGGCCAGCATCGCCTCGGCGTCGTAGCGCACGTAGGTGCCCTGGGTGGGGCGGGCGCCCTGCGGCACCCACCAGAGTCGGAACAGGCCCATCACGTGGTCGATCCGGATCGCTCCGGCGTGCCGGGCGGCGCCGCGCAGCAGTTCGGCGTACGGGGCGTAACCGGCCTCGGCGAGCGCGTCGGGGCGCCAGGGGGGCAGGCCCCAGTCCTGGCCGTGTGCGTTGAAGGCGTCCGGCGGGGCGCCGGTGGAGATGCCGCCCGCGAGGACGTCCTGCAGGGCCCAGGCGTCGGCGCCGTCGGGGTGGACGCCCACCGCGAGGTCGTGGATCAGGCCGATCGGCATCCCGGCGTCCTCGGCGGCGCGCTGCGCGGCGTGCAGTTGCTCGTCGACCAGCCAGGCCAGCCAGCGGTGGAACTCGATCCGGTCCGCCAACTCGGCCTTGGCCGCCGCGACCTGGGGGTTGGTGGGGTGCCGCAGGCCCTTCGGCCAGGAGTGCCAGCCGCTGCCGTGCTCCTCCGCCAGCGCGCACCAGGTGGCGTACCGCTCCAGCCACTCGCCCTCGCGCCGGACGAACGCCCGGTACGCGGCCTCCCGTCCGGCGCCGCGCGGCACGGTGTGCAGCAGGTCGAGTGCCTGGCGCTTCAGCGACCAGACCGAGTCGCGGTCGATCAGGCCGTCGTGCGCCAGCACCTCCTCCCGCAACTGCCGTGCGCGGCGGGCGAGATCGTGGGCGTCCTCGTGCCGGGTGTACTCCGGGACGGCCTCGATCCGCAGGTGCACCGGGTCGGCGAAGCGGCGCGAGGAGGGGCGGTAGGGCGAGGGGTCGGAGGGGACGCCGGGCAGGCCGGCGTGCAGCGGGTTGATCTGCAGGAAGCCCGCGCCGTGCTCGGCGCCCGCCCACTGGGCGAGTTCGGCCAGATCGGCGAGGTCGCCCATGCCCCAGGAGTGGTCGCTGAGCACCGAGTACAGCTGCGCCAGGAAGCCCCAACTGCGCTGCTGCGGTTCGGGGATGCGCGGCGGGGCGACGATCACCGTGGCCCGGGCCGCGCGCTCCCCCGCCCGCGCGTGCAGCGTGTGTCGGCCGAGCGGCAGGTCCTCCGGCAGCCAGTGCGCGTGCTCGTGGCCCTCCGTCAGCTCCCAGACGCCGCCGTCCTCCAGCTCCAGCCGCACCTCGGCGTCGGCCGGCAGGTCGAGCGCGGTGCGGCGTCCCTGCCAGGCCACCACGGTCGGGGGCAGCAGCCGCTCGGCGATCTGCGCGCGGTGCCGCTCCAGGGCCTGCGCGGCCAGCTCCGGCGTGCCCGCCTCGACCCCGAGCGCCCCGAGCACCGCGACCAGGGTGTCCGCCCCGACCTGCACCGGCCCGGCCCCCGCGTCGTACGCGGTGTCCACCCCGTACGCGTGCGCCAGCGCCACCAACTCCGGCGCGGCCGGCGGATTGTCCTCCGCCGGCACCAGCTCGACCCCCGCCTGCTCCCGGTCAAGGTATGCGGCCACCCAGCGCACTCCGTCCTCAGACGCCCAAACGCCAACAGCCACAGTCCTACCCGCGCCACCACCCCCCGACCCCGACCGACACGGCCCACCCGCGCCCCGATACGGGTGAACGCCGCGCCGCCGCGTTGCCGGCGGGCCCGCCGGACGACAGGTGGGGGCGGTGTGACGAGGGTGAACGCGGCGGGGCGGGGAGTCGACCGGGGGCCGACGGGGTGCGGTGGGGTTATCGGGCCATATCGGGCATACCTGTCAGGGGCGTTGACAGGGACGCGGGTAGCTGGTGGGCTGGGCGCGCCGGGTGGCGCAGGGGGGCTGGGCTGGGCTGGCGGGGGGCCGGTGAGCTGGGCGTTTCGGGCGGCGAGGAGGCTCCGGTGCAGGCGCGGGTGTCGGTGGTTGCGGGGCGTCGGCTGCGGCAGCAGATGGAGCAGAGTACGGCGCTGCGCGAGGTGTTGTCCCACCCCGCGGCGCTGGCGGCGCGGCGGACGGCCGCCCGGACGGCCCGTCAGATAGCACCGCGCGCGGCGGACCGCTTCATCGCGGACTTCAAGGGCACGCCGCCGCTGCTGGCGTCGGTGCGGGCGGAGCGCCGCTCGGGACGCCGGAGCAGCACCCTGAAGCTGGCGGCGACGCTGTCGGCGGCGGCCGTGGTCGGCGGGCTGCTGGTCTCCGCGCCGGGGTACGCGGCGGAGCCGGGCGCCGGCGATCTGCGCGCGGTCTCGGCGGGCGTGAACGACCCCCAGGACGCGCCGGCACCGGCCCCGCTGGGCTCGCTGACCGAGCCCCGGCTCTTCCCGCGTCCGCAGCAGTTGCGCACCGCCGGCAAGCCGGTGAACGTCCCGCACCGGGTCACCGTGGTGCTGGCGGACGGCGCCGACGGCCCGGCCGTGGACGCCGTCCGGGCGCTGCTCACGGCGGCGGGCGCGACCGACGTGGTCACCGCCCCGGAGGCGCCGGAGCAGCCCGCCGCGGGCGAGCTGGTGGTGTACGTCGGCGGTCCGCGCGAGGGCGCGGGCGGTCCGACCGACCGGGCGCTGCGGCTGCTGGTGCAGGCGGCCGGGCTGCCGGACACCGAGGTGCCGGGACTCGACGGGCTGCCGCCGGGCGGCTACCTGCTGACGGCGGGTCAGCTCCCGGCGCCGGCCGGCGGGCAGTACGGCGCCGTGGTGCTGGCCGGGGTGGACGGCGCGGGCACGTTCTACGCGGCGCAGAGCCTGCGGCAGTTGCTGGCGCCGGTCGGACCGGGCCAGGGCCAGGGCGCGGAGGGCGACCGGGGCTTCCCCGGGGTGCTGGTGCGGGACTGGCCGAGCGGGGCGCCGGTGCGCGGCACCGCGGAGTCGTTCTACGGCGCGCCGTGGAGCGCGGCGCAGCGGCTGGCGGAGGTCGACTTCCTGGGCCGCACCAAGCAGAACTTCTTCCTGTACGCGCCGGGCGGCGACCCGTACCGCACCCAGCGCTGGCGCGAGGCGTACCCGGAGGAGCGGCAGCGGGAGTTGGCGGCGCTGGCGGCGCGGGCCCGGGCGAACCACGTGACGCTGGGGTACGCGATCGACCCGGGGCAGTCGTTCTGCTTCTCCTCGGGCAAGGACGTGGACGCCCTGGTGGCGAAGCTGGAGGGCCTGCGGCAGCTCGGGTTCCGGGCGTTCCAGCTGGAGTTCCTGGACGTCAGCTACGACGAGTGGCACTGCGGCGGCGACAAGCGGAAGTTCGGCACCGGTCCGGTGGCGGCGGCGAAGGCGCAGGCGGGGCTGGTCGCAGCGGTGCAGCAGCGGCTGCTGGCGGGGCACCCGGAGCTGCCGCCGCTGTCGGTGGTGCCGACGGAGTACCAGAAGCAGGGCGCGACGCCGTACCGGTCGGCGCTGGCCGCGGCGCTGCCGAGCGGCGTGCAGGTGGTGTGGAGCGGCGGCGCGGTGATCCCGAAGCAGGTGACGGGCGATCAACTCGCCGACACCGCCGCGCTGTTCAGCCGCCCACTGGTGACCTTGGACAACTACCCGGTGAACGACTCGGCGCCCGACCGGCTGTTCCTCGGCGGCTACGGCGGGCGGGACGCCGCGGTGGCGCAGCACTCGGCGATGCTGCTGACCTCGGCGATGAGCCAGCCGGTGGCCTCGCGGATCCCGCTGGCCACCGCCGCGGACTTCGGCTGGCAGCCGGAGGGCTACCAGCCGGAGAGTTCGCTGGCGGCGGCGCTGCACGCGCTCAGCGGCGGCCCGGCGCAGCAGGCGGCGCTGGCCGCGCTCGCGGGCAACAGCGCGTCCTCGCCGCTGGGCGGCAAGGAGTCGGCGTACCTGGCGCCGCTGCTGGAGCGGTTCTGGGCGGCGCTGGAGCCGACCTCGGGGGCGTCCGCCGATCCGGTGAAGCTGCGCGAGGCGGCGCAGCCGCTGCGGGACGCGTTCGCGGTGATGACGGACGCGCCGGCCACGCTGGCGGGCGACCCGGTGGCCGCGGACGCGGCGCCGTGGCTGGACCGGCTGTCGGCGTACGGCTCGGCGGGCCGGGCGGCGGTGGACATGCTCCTCGCGCAGCGCGGCGGCGACGGCACCGCGGCCTGGCAGGCCCGGCTGGAGCTGGGCCGGCAGCGCCAGGTGCTGGCGGCCAACCCGGTGACGGTCGGCAAGGGCGTGCTGGACCCGTTCCTGGACCGGGCGGAGAAGGCCGCCGACACCTGGTCGGGCATCGTCGGCGCGGCCGCCCCGACCACCACCCTGGGCACCGCGCACGACCACGTGCCGACCCTGATGACCGACGGCGCCGCGGACACCTTCTACTGGTCCTCGTCCATGCCGCAGGTCGGTGACAGCTTCGGCCTGGACCTGGGCACCCCGAAGCCGCTGGGCACCGTGACGGTGCTGATGGGGTCCTGGGGCGACGGCCCGGACGCCGGGTCGGCGGCCGACGACTACCTGCACGACGGGGTGCTGGAGTACTTCAGCGGCTCCGGCGGCTGGCAGCAGCTGGCCAAGGTGCACGAGCAGCGCGCGGTGACGGTGACCGCCCCGGCGGGCGCGGTGGCCAAGGCGGTACGGCTGCGCGTCACCGGTGCGCAGCAGACCGCCGTCGCGGTGCGGGAGTTCACGGCGGCCGCGCCGGACGCCACGGCCGCCGCGGTCAGCGGTCCGCCCGCCGCGCCGGGCTCCTCCGCGCAGGCGGTGCTGAACGGCGACCCGGACTCGGCGTTCCGGGCGGCCGCCCCGCCCGCGCCGGGCGACGAGCCGCTCACCGTGGAGCTCGGCGCGGCCCGCCCGCTGGACCGGCTGACCGTGCTCACCGACCCGACCGTGCGCGCCGAGGCGATCGCCCAGGTGCGCCGCCCGGACGGCACGTGGGTGGACCTCGGCCCGGTCCGGCCCGGCTACAACGAGCTGCGGGCGAACGGGCAGCCGGTGGAGGCGATCCGGCTGGTCTGGCAGCCGGGCAGCGAGGCACCGGTGGTCAACCAGGTGATCCCCTGGTACGCGGACCTGCCGGCCGCCCGGATGACGCTGGCCGACGCCACCCTGGACGTGGTCGCGGGCGCGCCCGCCCCGGCGCAGACCCGGGCGACCGTCGAGTCCGGCCGCCCGGACGGGCTGACCGGCGAGCTGAAGGCCGAGGTCCCGCTGGTGGCCAGGGGTCTGACGGTGGCTCCGGTCCCGGCGGTGAGCGTGCCGCGCGGCGGGAAGGTGGGCGCCCCGGTGCTGGTCACCGCGGCCGCCGACACGCCGTCCGGCACCTACCAGGTGCCGCTGGTGTTCACCGCGGGCGGGCTGACGGTGCGCCAGGTGCTGCAGGTGCACGTGGTCCCGCCGACCGGCGGCCCCGACCTGGCGCCGTCCGCGACCGCCACCTCCTCCGGCGACGACAGCGCGAAGACGCCCGCCCGGGCGGTCGCCGACAACGACCCGCGGACCGCGTGGACCGCGCCCGCCCGGGACGACGCCTGGGTGCAGCTGCGGCTGCCGCAGCCGGTGCGCCTCGGCTCGGCGGTGCTGCACTGGCAGGACGCGTACGCCAGCGCCTACCGGGTGGAGACCTCCCCCGACGGCCTGGTGTGGACCCCCGTCGCGGTGGTCGAGAACGGCCAGGGCGGCACCGAGACCCTGCGCTTCGACGCCCCGGGCACCCAGTACCTGCGCGTCCAGGGCGTCAGCCGGGCCACCCGGTACGGCTACTCGCTGTCCGGCGTGGAGCTGTACGCCGTCGGCGCCCCGTAGCCGCACGGCCGGTGCCCCGCACACGGCGGGCCGCCGACACTCCCCGTTGCGGGGGGCGCCGGCGGCCCATGAGGCGTACCGAGTGTTTGTCGGGCAGGCCCTTGTCTGATCAGGCGGAGAGCGGAGCGTGCTGCTCGCCGCGGCGGACGGGATGGGTGCGGACCGGGGCCGGGAGCGCGCTCGGCAGGTCGGTATGGTCGTGGTGCTCGAAGTCCCGGAACTGGTCGAGGCCGCCGTACGGCTCCAGGTAGGGCCGCCAGCGCGGATCCTTGATCCCGGTGCCGATGACCCGCCAGGCCAGGCCGCTGGGGGCGGCCGGGGGGCGCTTCATCCGCCAGCCGAGGTCGGCGAGGTGCCGGTCGGCCTTGGTGTGGTTGCAGCGGCGACAGGCCGCCACCACGTTGTCCCACCGGTGCTGGCCGCCCCGACTGCGCGGGATGACGTGGTCGACACTGGTGGCTGCGGCCCCGCAGTACACGCACCGCCCGTGGTCTCGGGCGAACAGCGCGCGCCGGGTGAGCGGCACGGGGCCTCGGTAGGGGACCCGTACGAATCGGGTCAGTTTGACGACGGAAGGCGCCGGAACGGCGCTGGTGGCGCTGTGCAGAGTGGTACCCGCATCCTCCAGGGCGATCGCCTTGTGACTGAGAACGAGGATGAGGGCGCGTCGCATCGAGACGACTCCGAGTGGCTCGTACGACGCGTTGAGGACAAGGACATGCGGCACGGGGCCTCCTTGGACGCCTGCGGCGCGTGGCTCGCGCCGAGTCGAGCGGGGCGAACGCGCCCTGTGCGGGGCGCGATCTCCCTCAGTGTCGCCTTACGTCGTCGTTCGACGCCACCATTTCTCCGTGAACGGGCCGCGCGCGTGTGGTGATCGTGTGCGTTCCGTCATAGCCGGTATGCCCAGCTCGGGGCCGTCCTGCACGTACGGTGCGGATGGGGCCGCAGACAGTGGCCGGAAGCGGTCTGACGCCCCCTCCGGCCGGGTGACGGCGCTCGATACAGTGGGTCGATGCTCGCCGATACCACCCCCAGCACCGCGCCGCCGACCTTCTCGCTGCCCACCAGCGCCGCCGAGGTGACCGACACCACCCGGCAGGCGGCCGGCTGGCTGGACGACAACTGGCAGGGCTGGCTGGTGAACGGCCTGCGGATCGTCTTCGTGCTGCTGCTGGCACTGGTGCTCCGCGCGGTGGTCCGCAAGGTGATCGACAAGCTGGTCGAGCGGATGGGCCGGCCGGCCGAGCCGGAGACCGACCACGGGATGCTCGGCGGACTGCTCGCCAACAGCGGCGTGGTCAACACCGAGCGCCGCCAGCAGCGGTCCGAGGCGATCGGCTCGGTGCTGCGCTCGGTCTCCTCGTTCACCATCCTGGGCACCGCCGCGCTGATGGCGCTGTCGGTGCTGGGCGTGGACCTCGCGCCGCTGCTGGCCAGCGCCGGCGTGGCCGGCGTGGCGATCGGCTTCGGCGCCCGCAACCTGGTCACCGACTTCCTCTCCGGGGTCTTCATGATCATGGAGGACCAGTACGGCGTCGGCGACGAGATCGACACCGGGGTGGCCACCGGCACGGTGCTGGAGGTCGGCCTGCGGGTGACCAAGCTGCGCGGCGCGAACGGTGAGATCTGGTACATCCGCAACGGCGAGGTGAAGCGGATCGCCAACATGAGCCAGGGCTGGGCGACCGCCGCGGTGGACGTCCAGGTGGGCTACAAGGAGGACCTGGAGCGGATCGAGGCGCTGATCGCGGAGACCGCCGAGCAGCTGGCCAAGGAGGCCCCCTACGACGAGCTGGTGTGGGGCCGGGTCAAGGTGCTGGGCGTGGAGTCGGTGGCGGTGGACTCGGTGCACCTGCGGGTCGAGGCGCGCTGCGCGCCGGGCTCGGCGCCGCAGGTGGCCCGGGCGCTGCGGTTGCGCCTGAAGGCCGCGTTCGACGTGGCCGGGGTGAAGCTCAAGGAGGAGGCCGCCGCGGCGGCGCCCGCACAGCCCGCCGCCCCCGAGATGCTGCCCCCGTCGGCCCTGTCCGACCCGGCCTCGCTGCGCTCGCTGGCGACCAAGCCGATCCCGGTCCAACTCGGCGAGTAACGCCCCCGCAGGCCCCCGGAGAACCCCGCCCCGTGCGGGGTTCTCCGTTTTTCCCGGTAACGAGTCGGCATCCGCCCGTTGACATCACGATCCGACGATTGGAAACTTTCCTAACAGTTGGCCGCGACACCGTACGGAGAGGAGGATCGGGCTGTGACCACCCAGAAGACCCCCCGCGCTCCCCTGGCGGGCACCCCCAGCCTGCTGCGCGCGATCAACGACCGGGCCGCGCTGGAGCTGCTGCTCGCCAACGGTCCGCTCTCCCGCACCCAGATCGGCAGCCTCACCGGGCTGTCCAAGCCCACCGCGTCCCAGCTGCTGGCCCGCCTGGAGGCGGCCGGCCTGGTGATCCCGGTCGGCACCACGGCCGGCGGCCCCGGGCCGAACGCGCAGCTGTACCAGGTCAACCCGGCCGCCGGACACGTCGCGGGACTGGACGTCACCAGCACCTCGATCCGGATCGCGGTCGCCGACATCACCGGCGTCACGCTGGCCGAGCACCGTGTCTCCACCAAGGGCTGGCCGGCTGCCGGCACCGTCGAGCGGGTCGCCGCCGCGGTCGCCGAGACCGCCCGCCGGGCGCAGGTCGACCCGGACGGCCTGAGCGACGTGGTGATCGGCATCGGCGGCGCGCTCGACCCGGTCAGCGGCAAGCTCCGGTACGCCTCGCACCTGCCCGGCTGGCACTCGCCGCGACTGGTGGCGGAGCTGACCGAGGCGATCGGCGCGCCGGTGTCGATCGAGAACGACGTCAACCTGGCCGCGGTGGCCGAGCAGGCCGACGGCGCCGCCCGGGGCTGCGAGGACTTCGTGCTGCTGTGGGCCGAGGAGGGCATCGGTGCGGCGATCGTGATCGCCGGACGACTGCACCGCGGCTTCACCGGCGGCGCGGGCGAGGTCGGCTACATGCCGGTGCCCGGCGCCCCGGTCTCCGGCGACCCGCGCCGCAAGGACTCCGGCGGTTTCCAGGACCTGGCCGGCGAACCGGCCGTGCTGGCGCTCGCCCGCAAGCACGGACTGGGCGGCGCCACCGCGACCGAGGCGGTGGCCGCCGCCCTGGACGCCCCGCAGGGTGAGGCCTTCCTGGCCGAGCTGGCCGAACGGCTGGCGGTCGGGCTGGCGGTGATCACCTCGGTGGTCGACCCCGAACTGCTGGTGCTCTCCGGCGGCACCCCGACCGCCGGCGGAGAGCGCCTGCGGGAACTGGTCCAGGAGGCCCTGGGCCGGATCTCGATCCCCCGGCCGGAGGTGCGGCAGTCCACCGTCCCCGGCTCCCCCGTCCTGACCGGTGCGCTGCAACGCGCCCTCGCCACCGCCCGGGACACCCTGTTCAGCACCCATTGACCCTCGGTCCGCACCACAACGCTCGCCCCCATCCCCCGCACCGGAGCCGCCGGGCCATACCCGGCGGCCCCGAACCCTCGCAAGGAGAGCCTTCCCGTGGACATCACCCGCAGATCGCGCCGCCCGCTCGCCGCCGTCACCACCCTGGCCTGTCTGGGCCTGCTGGCCACCGCCTGCACCGGCACCAACTCCGGTGGCGGCGACGACGGTTCGGCGGCCGGCAAGGACGTCACCATCACCTTCTGGCACGGCTGGAGCCAGGACAACGAGGTGAAGGCGATCAACGACAACATCGCCGCGTTCGAGAAGGCCCACCCGAACATCCACGTCAAGGTGGTCGGCAACATCGCCGACGACAAGAGCGAGCAGGCGCTGCGTGCCGGCGGCCCGGACGCGCCGGACGTGGTGTCCTCGTTCACCACCGACAACGTCGGCAAGTTCTGCTCCTCGCACGTCTGGGCGGACCTGGGCCCGATGCTCAAGAAGGACGGCATCGACGCGGCCAAGACCTTCCCCGCCGCGATGCTCAAGTACAGCCAGTACCAGGGCAACCAGTGCTCGCTGCCGCTGCTCGGCGACGCCTACGGCCTGTACTACAACAAGACCGCCTTCGCGGCGGCCGGCATCACCGCCCCTCCGAAGACCTTCAGCGAGTTCGCCGAGGACGCGCAGAAGCTCACCGTCGCCGACGGCGACTCGTACAAGCAGCTCGGCTTCATGCCGAACTACCACGGCTACGAGACCGCCATAGCGCACTACCTCGGCCAGTACGGCACCGGCTACTTCGGCGCCGACGGCAAGTCGAACATCGCCGGCGACCCGACCGTGACGGCCGCGCTGACCTGGCAGAAGTCGATGGTCGACAAGCTCGGCGGCTTCGACAAGCTGGAGAAGTTCCGCACCGGCTTCGGCGACGAGTTCAGCGCCAAGAACCCGTTCACCACCGGCCAGGTGGCGATGAGCCTGGACGGCGAGTGGCGCACCGCCTCGCTGGCCGACGACAAGCCGGCCTTCGAGTGGGCCACCGCGCCGTTCCCGGTGCCGGACGACCAGGCCGCCACCTACGGCCGCGGCTACCAGACCGGCACCATCGTCGGCGTCGCCAACGGCTCGAAGAAGCAGAGCGCGGCCTGGGAGCTGGTCAAGTACCTGACCACCGACACCGACGCGGTGGTCTCCTTCGCCAACGCGATCCACAACGTGCCGTCCACCGTCGCCGCGCTCAACTCGCCGAAGCTGGACGCCGACGCCAACTTCAGGACGTTCATCGACATCGCGAAGAACCCGAACTCCTCGACCACCCCGGCGAGCATCAACGGCGGTGCGTACCAGGTGTCCCTGCAGAACCTGAGCTACGACGTCGAGTCCGGCAAGCAGACCGATCTCAAGGCGGGCCTCGCGGCCACCGCCAAGGAGATCGACGACGCCGTCAACCAGGCGAAGTGACCGGCGCACCATGGCACTTCTGAGCTCCACCGTCCCGCCGGCGCTTCGCAGCAAGCGCCGGCGGGAGCGGGCCCGCACCCTGGCCTTCCTGTCGCCCTGGCTGATCGGGTTCTGCGTCTTCTTCCTGTACCCGCTGGTGTCGACGGTCTACTTCTCCTTCATGAAGTACGACGGCTTCGCGCCGCCGACCTTCACCGGGCTGAAGAACTGGGACTACGTCTTCACCAAGTACCCGTTCTTCTGGAAGGGCCTGGGCAACACCCTGTGGCTGGTGGTCGTGATGGTCACCCTGCGGGTGGTGTTCGGCCTCGGCATCGGACTGCTGATCACCAAGGTGAAGTCCGGCGCGGGCTTCTTCCGCACCGCCTTCTACCTGCCGTACCTGGCCCCGCCGGTGGCCGCCACGATGGCCTTCGCCTTCCTGCTCAACCCGGGCACCGGGCCGGTCAACCACCTGCTGGGCGAGTTCGGCCTGCCGCAGCCCGGCTGGTTCACCGACCCGTCATGGTCCAAGCCCGCCCTGACCCTGCTGGCGATGTGGGGCATCGGCGACCTGATGGTGATCTTCATGGCGGCGCTGCTGGACGTCCCGACCGAGCAGTACGAGGCCGCCGAACTCGACGGCGCCGGACCGTTCCAGCGCTTCCGCTACGTCACCCTGCCGAGCATCTCGCCGATCGTCATGTTCGCCGTCGTCACCGGCGTGATCCAGACCATGCAGTACTACACCCAGGCGATCGTCGCCGGGAAGGTCGCCTCCGGCGTGATCGGCGGCTCCGGCCAGCAGTTCGAGCCCGGCTACCCGCACGGCTCCACCTGGACGCTGCCGCAGATGGTCTACAACCTCGGCTTCCAGCGCTTCGACACCGGCTCGGCCTGCGTCGTCGCCGTCATCCTGTTCGCCATCTCGATGGCCTTCACCTCGATCCTGCTGCGGCGCAAGTCCGGCTTCATGACGGAGGACTGAGCCCCCGTGACCCTCGCCTCCTCCGCACTCCCGCGCAAGGGCGCCGGAACCGTCTCCTCCGCCGCCGCCCGCACCGCCCGCCGCCGCGAACTGCTCAACTGGGTGGCGGTGCACTCGCTGGCCATCGCCGCCGCGCTGTTCTTCCTGCTGCCGTTCGTCTTCGTCTTCCTCACCTCGGTGATGACCGACCAGCAGGCGCTCACCTCCGACATGTGGCCGCACCAGTGGCAGTGGTCGAACTTCGGGAAGGTCTGGAGCACCCCCGGCTTCCTCACCTGGTGGCGCAACACCCTGCTGTACGCGGGCGCCGGCACCCTGCTGACCATCGTCTCCAGCCTCCCGGTGGCGTACGCGCTGGCCAAGTTCCGCTTCCGCGGCCGCAACCTGGCGCTGATGGCCGTGGTGTCGATGATGATGCTGCCGCCGCAGGTCACCGTCATCCCGATGTACCTGTTCTGGGCCAAGCAGCTGCACCTGACCGGTTCGCTGTGGCCGCTGATCATCCCGATGGCGTTCGGCGACGCCTTCACGATCTTCCTGCTGCGCCAGTTCCTCCTGACCATCCCCAAGGAGTACATGGAGGCCGCCCGGATCGACGGCTGCGGCGAACTGCGCACCCTGCTGCGGGTGGTCCTGCCGATGGCCAAGCCGGCCATCGCCGCGGTCGCGCTGTTCCAGTTCTTCTACTGCTGGAACGACTACTTCGGCCCGCAGATCTACTCCAGCGAGAACCCGGGCGCCTGGACCCTCAGCTACGGCCTGGAGTCCTTCAAGGGCGCCCACCACACCAACTGGAACCTCACCATGGCAGCCACCCTGCTGGTGATGGCACCGGTGATCGTTCTGTTCTTCTTCGCACAACGCGCCTTCATCGAGGGCGTCACACTGACAGGGGTCAAGGGCTGATGTCCGCACTCAAGTTGGCAATCGTCGGCGGCGGTTCCACGTACACGCCGGAGCTGATCGACGGCTTCGCACGGCTGCGCGACACCCTGCCGATCGGCGAACTGGTGCTGATCGACCCGGCGGTGGACCGCCTGGAGCTGATCGCCGGACTCGCCCGCCGGATCTTCGCCAAGCAGGGACACCCGGCCACCGTCAGCACCGCCACCGACGTCACCGCGGGCGTGCAGGGCGTCGACGCCGTCCTGCTGCAGCTGCGGGTCGGCGGGCAGGCCGCCCGCAACCAGGACGAGACCTGGCCGCTGGAGTGCGGCTGCGTCGGCCAGGAGACCACCGGCGCCGGCGGCCTCGCCAAGGCGCTGCGCACCGTCCCGGTGGTGCTGGACATCGCCGAGCAGGTCCGCCGCGCCAACCCGGACGCGTGGATCGTCGACTTCACCAACCCGGTCGGCATCGTCACCCGCGCCCTGCAGACCGCCGGCCACAAGGCCGTCGGCCTGTGCAACGTGGCGATCGGCTTCCAGCGCAAGTTCGCCGCCCACCTCGGCGTCGACCCGGAGCTGGTCCGCCTCGACCACGTCGGCCTGAACCACCTCACCTGGGAGCGCGGCGTCACCCTGCTCGACGCCCCCGGCGCCGCCACCGGCCGCGAGGTGCTGCCCGAGCTGCTCGCCGCGCACGGCGAGGAGATCGCCGCCGACCTGCACCTGCCGCTCCCGGTGGTCCGTCGGCTCGGCGTCGTGCCCTCCTACTACCTGCGCTACTTCTACCAGCACGACGTGGTGGTGGAGGAGCTCAAGGTCAAGGGCTCCCGGGCCGCCGAGGTCGCCGCGATCGAGCGGCAGCTGCTGGAGATGTACGCCGACCCGACCCTGGACACCAAGCCCGAGTTGCTGGGCAAGCGCGGCGGCGCGTTCTACTCCGAGGCCGCCGTCCAGCTGATCGCCTCGCTGCTCGGCACCGACGGCCGCACCACCGTCCAGGTGGTCAACACCCGCAACGACGGCGTGCTGCCCTTCCTGCCCGACGACGCCGTCATCGAGGTCCCCGCCGAGGTCGACGCGAACGGGGTGCGCCCGCTGCCGCAGCGCCCGGTCGAGCCGCTGTACGCCGGCCTGATCGCGGGCGTCACCGCGTACGAGCAGCTCGCCCTCGACGCCGCCCTGCGCGGCGGCCGCGACCGGGTGTTCGACGCGCTGCTCGCCCACCCGCTGGTCGGCCAGCTCGAACTCGCCGAGCAGCTCACCGACCGGCTGATCGCGCACAACCGCGACCACCTCGCCTGGGCATGAACCACATGACCCAGCATCACCGCGCCACAACCAGGCTCCACCGTGGGGGGACCGGCCGAATGAGCCACCAGCAGTCCGAACAGCAGCCCGGCGTCCTCGCCATCGACGCCGGCAACAGCAAGACCGACATCGCGCTGGTCAGCGCCGACGGCCGGGTGCTCGGCTCGGCCCGCGGCGGCGGCTTCCAGCCGCAGCGGACCAGCCCCGAGCACGCGGTCGCCGCGTTCGCCCCACTGGTCGCCTCGATCGCCGAGCAGGCCGGGCTCGACGCCCGGCCCGGCGCCGCGCCGCTCACCAGCCACCTCAGCGCCTGCCTGGCCAACGCCGACCTCCCGATCGAGGAGAAGCAGCTCCAGACCGCGCTCGCCGCCCACGGCTGGGCCACCAGCACCCACGTCGCCAACGACACCTTCGGCCTGCTGCGGGCCGGCACCGACGGCCCGCTGGGCGTCGCGGTGGTCTGCGGCGCCGGCATCAACTGCGTCGGCCTGCGCCCCGACGGCCGCACCGCGCGCTGGCCCGCCCTCGGCTCGCTCACCGGCGACTGGGGCGGCGGCGCCGGACTCGCCACCGAGGCGATGTGGCTCGCCGCCCGGGCCGAGGACGGCCGCGGCGAGCCGACCCTGCTCTCCGCCATGATCGGCGCCCACTTCGGCCTGGCCGGGGCCAACGCCGTCGCCGAGGCCATGCACCTCGGCCAGCTCGACCCGGCCCGGCTGCACGAGGTCTCGCACGTGCTGTTCGCCGCCGGCGAGGCCGGGGACCCGATCGCGCTGGAGGTGATCGACCGTCAGGCCGACGAGATCGTCCGCTTCGCCACCGTCGCGCTGACCCGGCTCGGCCTGCTGGAGCAGCCCGTTCCGGTGGTGCTCGGCGGCGGCGTCCTCGCCGCCCGTCACCCGCTGCTGCTCGACAACGTGACCGCGCGCCTGGCCGCGACCGCCCCGCTCGCCGAACCCCGCGTGGTCATCGCCCCGCCGGTCCTCGGCGCCGCCCTGCTCGGGCTCGACCACCTCGGCGCCGACCTCCCCACCCAGCGCCGCCTCCGCGACGCCTACCCCACCCATCACCCGGTGGCCGCCTGACGGCCCGCCACCCCCGAGGCCGCCGCCGGCGGAGCACCCGAGGCACCGCACACCTCGCCTGCTCCGCCGGCGGCATTCCCCGCTCCGGCCCGCCGTCAGATCCGGCCGTGCTCCTTGACGACCCGTCGGGTCTGGGCGAGCAGCATGCCGACGTTGACGGACTTGCGGCACACCACCACGGCGACCATCTCCTGCTCGCCGCCGCTCTCCTGACCGATCCGCAGGAAGAGGTGGGCCAGGTTGTCGCTGTTGACCAGGATCTCCTGGAAGTAGTGCCGGTCGGAGACCACGCCCCGGCGTTCCTTGAAGATGTTCTCGATCATGACGACGTTGCGGCCCTGGAACAGGTCCAGGGTCGCCGCCGCCAGCAGGTCGAGCACCTCGCTGGGGTGCGAGTCCACCGTCTCGACGTTGAGCAGCATGCCGGTGGACATGTCGATGATTCCGGCGGCGAGGCACTCGGGCACGTCCTCGCGCAGGTGTTTGACGAGGGCGGCGGTGCGCTCGGACATGCTGCCGTGCTGAGGGCTCATCGGACGGGGCTCCCCTTCGGGTCGGTGGTGGCGGTGCTGTCGGTGGCGAAGCCGTGGACCTGGCCGCGCATCTGCGCGCCGACCCGGTTCACGGTGATGGCCGCCTGCCGGTTGAGGCGGTCCAGATCGAGGCGGCGGTCCCCGACGACCAGCAGCAGCGCGGTGCTCTGGATCGCGTAGACCACCAGGCGCCCGTCGGCGCAGTCGGTGAGCACGTGGCCGAGCTCGCCGCGGCCGGTGACCTCCGCGGTGCGCCGGGCCAGGCTGAGCGTGGCGGCGGCCATCGCCGACAGCAGGGCGGGCTCGGCGTCGGGGCCGGTGTCGGCGGCGACCACGAAGCCGTCCACGGCGGCGATCGCGCTGTCGGTGACGCCGGGCAGCGCGTGGCGCAGCAGCTGGAGTTCGGTGCGAAGTGCTTCTCGGGGCACGAGGGAGGGCTCCTTCGGTCGTGCGGGTGTGCGGGTGCCCACGGCCGGGACGGGCGGGCAGGCGGGGGTGGTCGGCGCGGTCGCCGGTCAGGCGGGGCGCGGCGGTGTGGTCGGCGCGGCGGCGCGGTCGCCGGTCAGGCGGGGCGCGGCGGTCGGCGGCGGGGCAGTTGCCCGGCGGTGGTCGGCGGCGGCGCGGGCGGCAGGGCGGCGTGCTGGTCGGGGCGGCGCGGTTCCAGCGAGGTGTAGAGCCGGGCGCGGGTGGTGGTGGAGGCGATGACGACGAGGCCCTGTTCGCGCAGCCGGGAGAGCTCCACGGTCACCTGGTAGAGGCCGCGGCCGAGGATGAAGGCGAGGTCGCGGGCGGTGGTGGCGCCGTCCGCGTGCCGCAGCAGCTCGCGCTGGCCGGCGACCGGGTGGCGGGCGGCCTCCCAGGGGGTGAGGGTGCTGACCACCCGGTCACCGTCGGGTGAGACGGGCGCCCGCAGGCCGGCCAGCGCGGCCAGCCGGCGGCGGGCCTCGGTGACCACCTCGTACGGTTCGACCTCGGCGTAGGCGCACGGCCAGGGCAGGTCGTCGGGGTCGCGCGGCTCCCAGCGGGTGGCGGTGACCCGGCCGGCCGCGGTCGCGAAGGCGGCGTCGTGCAGCGCGCTCAGGCAGACCGCCTGGAGCCCGGCGGGGCCGAGGAGTTCGGCGGTGCGGCCGGTGCGCAGCAGCAGCGTGTCGACGCCGGGGGCGCCGAAGCTCTCGACCCCGAGGATCCGGCCGCGGGCGAGGTGGAAGACCGCGCCCGGCTCCCCGAGCAGGTGGATCGACCCGGCGCCGGTCGGCGCGCGGTGCTGTTCGAGTGACTCGAGTCCGGTCAAGGGCCTGCCGATTCCGGTCAGCGGTGGGGAGGGGCGAGGCGCGCGACCGCACGGTGGCATATGCCGAATGACCGTGCGCGGCGGGCTGTTCACTCATCCAAGTGACCGTCCTGACGCACCGTCAAGTCACCTGTCATAAAAGGTGATTGACGCAAGAAGGTGGTCGAATCCGCCCGCTCGACAACGATTTCCGCTCGAACCTGGCACCGTGCGCACCCAAACACGTGGCTGATATCGGTTGGGTGAACATCCGGCCCCACTGCGTCAGATGCCCGTTCTGTCCGTTGAACGGCGTGCCGCGGTACCGCTAGTGTCCCGCGCTCACAGCGCGTCCGAACGGGGGCGTGCGCCTGGAGACCGGGAGCCGACGCCAGATGGCGATCCTCAAGTCCACCATGCAGGAGCAGGTCGCCGCGGCGATCGCCGCGATCGAGCCGAACGACCGCCCGGTGGTGACCTTCCACACCATCACGGGCCCGAGCCCGTGGCTGATGAACGAGCTCGGCCTGATCGGCCAGCTCTTCGTCAAGTACTACTTCGTCACCCTGACCGAGCGGGTCGTCGTGGTGCACCGCGCCGCGCGGATGAGCAACCGGCCCAAGGAGCTCGTGCACGTCATCCCGATCGAGCAGGCCCGCACCCTGGTCAGCGACGTCCGCCGGAACACCATCTGGAGCTCGCTGCGCTTCCAGTTCCCGGGCGAGCAGAAGCCGACCCGCCTGAACATCGGCCGCTACTGGCGCAACGAGCTGGACGTCTTCGTCCCGGCGCTGACCGGCGGCGCGATCGTCCCCGGCCAGGCCCAGCCGGTCGACCCGGCGCAGGCCCCGCAGGCCTGACCCCGCGTCACCCGGACGGCCGCCCGCGGGCGGCCGTCCGGCACGTGCGGCCCTCGCGGACCCGGCGTCACTTCAGGTGGTCGCGGGCCCAGTCGGCGAGCAGCCGGGCGCAGTCGTCCACCGACTCCCGCCAGCTGCGGTGGGCGTCCTCGCCGGCCTCGTCGCTGACGTGCTTGACCAGCCGGACCGGCAGGCCGGCCCGGCGCGCGACGGTGGCGATCGCGTAGCCCTCCATGTCGACCAGGTCGGCGGTGCGGGCGAGGCGGGCGCGGGCCTCCTCGGCGGAGACGAACAGGTCGCCGGTGGCGAGGGTCGGGCCGTCCGCGGCGAGGTCGATCGGGCCGTCCATCGGGCGGCCGACCAGCCCTTCGAGCAGCTCGGCGTCGAGGTCGTGCTGGAGCACCCGGCCGATCTCGTGGGTGCCGGCCAGCCCGGGCCGCAGGGTGCCGGCGGTGCCCAGGTTGACGACCTCGGCGGGCCGCTCGCCCCGGCCGAGGACGGTCGCCAGCGCGGCGGCCGCGTTGACCTTGCCCATGCCGGTGAGCAGCACCGGCAGCCCCAGGTCCAGGTGCGCCGCCTCCTCAGGGAGCGCGAGGACGAGCAACGGGCGGTCGGGGGCGACGGTTCCGATCAGGCGCATGACCGCCAGCTTACAAACGGCGGGAACCGCACGGCGGCGCGGGAGCGTCGCACCGGTCGCGAGGACACCACCGAGCGAACGGCACCACGAGAGCACCAGGTAAGAGGACACCACCGTAAGTCGAGCACGAAGCGGTCTCCGGAAGCCCAACTCCCGGAGAACTCGCGTGTGATGGTCGGACCCGGCAGACATACTGCGGGTACGGGGGGACGACGGCCCAGGGAAGGTGGACGGTGGCGACACCGGCGGTGATCGAGGCACAGGGGGGCACGGCGGCGGCCGTGCGGCCGGGGGGCGGCGCGCTCGGGCGGGTACGCCGCGCCGCGGCCACCCCGCCGGGGCGGCTGCGGACGGCGAGCGCCGTCCTGGCGCTGCTGGCGCTGCTGTTCGGCGTCTCGGCGGTCTGGCAGTCCGCGACCCGGTCCGCGGCGGCCGGGCAGGTGGTGACGCGCAGCGGCCCGCTCAACCAGGACGCGGCGGAGATCTACCGCTCGCTGGCGGACGCGGACGCCACCGCCGCGGCGGGCTTCCTGCTCGCCGGGGACGAGACGCCCGAGGTCCGCAAGCGCTACCAGGACGACCTGGCGACCGCCTCGCGGCTGCTCTCGCAGGCCGCCGCGCGCAGCGGGTCGTCGGCCTCCGCGCAGCAGTGGCTGACCGAGCTGAACGGTCAACTTCCGCGCTACGCGGGCCTGGTGGAGACCGCCCGGGCGATCAGCCGGCAGGGCCTGCCGCTCGGCGGCGCCTACCTGCGGTACGCCTCCGACCTGATGCAGAACACCATGCTGCCGAACGCGCAGAAGCTGGTCGACGCCGAGTCGGCGCAGCTGGACGCGGACTACCGCACCGCCGGGGCGGTGCCGTGGCTGGCGCTGCTGTCCGGCCTGCTGGCGCTGGCCGCGCTGGCCCGGTACCAGCGGGTGCTGTTCCGGCGCACCAACCGGGTGTTCAACCCCGGCCTGGTGGCGGCCTCGGTGGCGATGCTGCTCGCGTTCGGCTGGCTCGGCGTCGGCACGCTGGCGGTCAACGGCTACCTGCACGACAGCCGGTACCGGGGCGTGGACCGCCTCGACGACCTCGACAGGGTCCGGATCGCGGCCCTGCAGGCGCACACCGCGGAAACCCTCAACCTGGTCTCCCGCGGCGCCACCGACAAGTACACGCAGCGCTGGGACGAACTGACCAAGAAGCTCGCCGACTCCCCACGGATCCCCGGCTCGGAGTCCCGGCTCTCGATGGCCGCGGACGAGGGCACGAAGAAGCCGCTGGCCGACGCCGACCGCTGGTACGGGCAGTGGCTGGACCTGCACAAGAACGCCGCCACGCAGGACGCGGCGGGCGACTACGACGCCGCGGTGCAGCTGACCCTGAAGCCCGGCAACGCCGACACCGCGGACAGCGCCTACCGGGCGGCCGACGAGCAGTGGGCGCGGGCCGCGCAGGTCGAGCAGGCCTCGTTCCGCGGCGCGGCGGGCGGACTGGACGACCTGCTGGTGGTGCAGGCCGCGGCGGCCGGGGTGCTGGCCGCGGTGGCCGCGACCGCGGCGGTGCGGGGCATCGGCCGCCGACTGGCCGAGTACCGGTGACGAGAGCGACGAGGGGGACGAGCAGGATGCGCAAGGCGAACTCCCGGGCCCTGCTGGCCGCGGTGGTGCTGGCGGCGGGCGCGGTCGGCGGCGGGGTGCTCGGCACCGGCAGCTCGGCCGGCGTGGGCGGGGTGCGGGTGGAGGCGGCACCGCAGCTGGCGCCGATGGCGGACGGCTGCGACCTGGCGGCGTCGCTGCCGCCGCGGCAGGACGTCGGCGCGAAGATCCGCAAGATCCGCGAACGCGGCGTGCTGGTGGTCGGCGTCGACCAGAGCGCCTACCACTGGGGGTTCCGCAACCCGCAGACCGGCCGGATCGAGGGCTTCGACATCGACTTGGCACACGCCATCGCGAAGTCGGTGCTCGGCGACCCGTCGAAGGTGCTCCTGAAGACCATCTCCACCGCCCACCGGATCGACGCGGTGAAGAACGGCGAGGTCGACGTGATCACCCGTGCGATGACCATCACCTGCGACCGGAAGAAGGACGTCGCCTTCTCCACGCCGTACTTCCGCACCTCGCAGCGGGTGGTCGCGCCGAAGTCCGCGCACGTGAAGAGCGTCGACGAGGCGCTGAAGGGCAAGCGGGTCTGCGCGGCGCTGAACTCCTCCTCGGACGCCGAGCTGAAGGCCAACCCGCGCGGCGCGGCCCAGGTCCGGCTGGTCGACAACCAGCTGGACTGCCTGGTGCTGATGCAGCTCGGCGAGATCGACAGCACGCTGTCGGACAGCTCGCTGGCCGCCGCGCAGGTCGCCCAGGACCCGCAGGTGGAGCTGGCCGGCGAGCCGTTCCAGCCGGCCTACATGGGCGTGGCGATGAACCAGGCCGACACCGACCTGATCGCCTGGGTCAACCAGGTGCTGGTCGACTGGCGCTCCGGCGGCGGCTGGCGGGCCAGCTACGACACCTGGCTGAAGGACAGCATGGGAGCGTCACCGGATCCCTACCTGCCGTGACCGTGCGCGGCGCGGACGGTGAAAACCCGTCAAGAACGGGGACCGCCGTCCGCTCCGCCGGGCCCGTCCGGGAGACTGGCCGCCGACGGGCCGTCATCCGGCCCGCCGACGACGATCCGTCACCTGACCCTGGCCGAGAGGAGGAACCGCGATGGCCGGAACGACCCGCCCGGTGATGAGCCGTGAGGAGATCGACCGTGCACTCGCCCGGCTGGGCGCCGAGCGCGACGCGGTGGAGGCGGCGCTGCTGGCGCTGCAGGACCACCCGGGCCGGCGGCTGCTGGACGGCGCCGAGCTGACCGGTCGCACCCGCGAGCGCTGGGCGGTGGCCGAGGGCGGAGTGGCGCTGCTGTGGGCGCTGTTCGACCGCTACGCGGAGGCGCTGGCCTCGGCCCGCGCGGTGCGCTCCCGGCGCGCCCGGCCGGGCTCGGCGGAACTCGCCGAGCTGAGCGAGCTGCTGTCCGGCCGCGCGGTGACCGTCTCCGGCGGCCAGCTCCCGGAGGCCGCGGGCCAGTTGGGCAGTCCGGCCCGGCTGGTCGAGCGGGTCACCCTGGCCGAGCTGCTGGAGCGGATGAACGGCTGGTACGCGGTGGTGCTGGAGGTGGTCGGCCCGGTCGACGCGGTCTGGACGGCGCTGCCCGCCCGGATCGACCTGCTGCTGGCCGAGCTCGGCCGGGTGCAGATGCTCGCCGTGTCGGTCGGGGTACGGCCCGGCGCGCACCCGCTGGCCGACGACCTCGCCGAGCTGGCGCAGGAGTTGACGGTGCTGCGGGCCCAGGTGGTGTCCGACCCGCTGGCGCTGTGGCGCCCCGCCCGGGTGCCCTCGCAGCGCGGCCGGGCCGAGGAGTCCGCGGTCGGGGCCTCGCCCGCCGGGGCGGTGGACACCGCGGGCTTCGACCGGGCGGGCCGCCGACTGGACGACGTCCGGGTCGAGTTGGAGGGGCTGCTGCGGCTGCGCGACGAGTCGCACGAACGGCTGCAGCAGGTCGCCGACCTGCTCCAGCGGGCCGACCTGACGCTGGCCGAGGCGCGCCGGGCCCGCGGCGAGGTGCTGGCGAAGATCGCCGCCACCGAGGTGCCCGCGGTGCCCGGTCCGCCGTCCGCGCTGCGCGAGGCGATCGGGCAGGCGGTGGACTACCAGCGGACCGGGCAGTGGCACCGGCTCGGCCCACTGCTGGACGCGCTGGAGGACGCCGCCGCCAAGGAGCTCGCCCGGGCCCGGCACGCGCTGACCGAGGTCGCCCAGCCGCTCGCGGTGCGGGCCGAACTGCGCGGCCGGCTGGAGGCGTACAAGGCGATGGCCGCCCGGCTCGGCCTGGCCGAGGACCCGGAAGTGGTCGAGCGTTTCGAGAAGGCGCGTTGGCTGCTGTGGAGCGCGCCGTGCGACCTGCGGGCCGCCGCCGAGGCGGTGGGCCGGTTCCAGCAGGCGCTGCGCAGCCCGGAGCGGCAGCCCGCGCAGGGCATACAGGACAGACGCCAGGGGGAGGAGTCCGATGGCTGAGGCGTGCACCCGCCCGGAGTGCGGCAGGGAGATCGACCCGGACGGGTACTGCGACGAGTGCGGGCTGGCCCCGGAGCCGCAGGCGGGGTCCGGCAAGGCACCTGACGGGGCGTCGGTTCCGGCGCAGCGGCAGGCCCCCGGGCCGGGGTCGGCGTGCGGACGGGACGGCTGCGGCGGCACCATCGACGCGGACGGCTACTGCGACGAGTGCGGCCTGGCCGCGGAGGCCGCCGCCGCGCCGGTGACCTCCGCGCGCAGCGGCTCCACCCAGCGCTCCGGTTCGGTGCGCACGATGTCCGGCCGGTCCCGGTCGCACCGCTCCGCCCGGACCGGCAGCGGCCGTTCGGTGTCGGTGCGCAGCTCCCGGGGCACCCCGTCCACGGTGCGCCGCGGCAACCTCGGCGCCGGCCTGGTGGCGATCGCCCCGGTGCCGACCCGCGACCCGTCCGAGGCGGTGCTGGCCGACCCGGAGGTGCCGGAGCGCAAGCGCTTCTGCTCCCGCTGCGACCAGCCGGTGGGCCGCGAGAAGGACGGCCGCCCGGGCCGCCCGGACGGCTTCTGCACCAAGTGCGGCACCGCGTACTCCTTCACCCCGAAGCTGGTCCGCGGCGACCTGGTCGGCGGCCAGTACGAGGTGATGGGCTGCCTGGCGCACGGCGGCCTGGGCTGGATCTACCTGGCGGTCGACCGCCGGGTCTCCGACCGCTGGGTGGTGCTCAAGGGCCTGCTCGACACCGGCGACGAGGACGCGCTGGCGGTGGCCATCGCCGAGCGCCGCTTCCTGGCCGAGGTCGACCACCCGAACATCGTGCGGATCATCAACTTCGTCGAGCACCCCGACGCCCGCACCGGCAACACCGACGGCTACATCGTCATGGAGTACGTCGGCGGCAAGTCGCTCAAGGACATCGCCAACGACCGGCGCACCCCGGACGGACGGCGCGACCCGCTGCCGGTCGAGCAGGCCATCGCGTACGCCCTGGAGGCGCTGCCCGCGCTCGGCTACCTGCACTCGCGCGGGCTGGTGTACTGCGACTTCAAGCTGGACAACGTGATCCAGTCGGACGACACCCTGAAGATCATCGACATGGGCGCGGTCCGCCGGCTCGACGACGACGGGGCGATCTACGGCACCGTCGGCTACCAGGCCCCGGAGATCGCCACCGACGGTCCGAGCGCCTCCTCCGACCTGTACACGGTGGCCCGCACCCTGGCGGTCATGACCTTCGACTTCCAGGGCTACGCGGACCGGTGGCAGCACGAGCTGCCCGGACCCGAGCAGGTCGAGGTGTTCGCCCGCTACGAGTCCTTCTACCGCTTCCTGGTGCGCGCCACCGACCCCGACCCGGCGCGCCGCTTCGCCTCCGCCGAGGAGATGGCCGCCCAGCTCACCGGCGTGCTGCGCGAGGTGCTCAGCCTGCAGGACGGCCGGCCCCGGCCCGCGCTGTCCACGCTGTTCGGGCCCGAGCTGCGGGTGGTCGAGACCGAGGGCGCCGAGGGCGCCCTCCCGGCAGCGGCCGCCGCGCTGGCGCTGCCGGTGCCGCGGGTCGACCCGGCCGACCCGAACGCCGGGTTCCTCGCCACGCTGCTCGCCACCGCGCCCGGCGAGGCGCTGACGGCCCTCCAGGCGGCCGGCGCGGACTCGGTGGAACTGCGGCTGCGCGCGCTCCGCGCCCACCTGGAGCTCGCCGACGCCGACGCGGTCGCGCAGACCCTGGACACCCTGGAGTCCGAACACCCCGGCGACTGGCGGGTGGTGTGGTACCGCGGCCTGGCGGCGGTGGCCGCGGGCCGGCCCGAGGCCGGCGCGGACGCCTTCGACGCGGTCTACGACGCCTTCCCCGGCGAGGCCGCGCCCAAGCTGGCGCTCGCGCTCTGCGCCGAGCTGCTCGGCAACCACGAGGACGCCACCGAGTTCTACCGGCTGGTCGGCGCCACCGACCGGTCCTACGTCAGCGCCGCGTTCGGCCTGGCCCGGGTGCGGATCCTGCTCGCCGACCGGCCCGGCGCGGTCGCCGCGCTGGAGGCCGTCCCGGAGTCCTCCACGCACTACACCGCGGCCCGGGTCGGCGCGGTCCGCGCCCGGCTGCGCGGACGGCCCGCCACCGAGCCGCTCGGCACCGAACTCGCCGACTGCTCGGCCCAGCTGGCGGCGCTCACGCTGGACGCCCGGCGGCGCGAGGAACTCGCCGTCGAGGTGCTCGACTCGGCGCTGGCCTGGGTGCTCGCCGGAGCCGCCGGCAAGCCCGCCACGCTCACCGTCCTCGGACATCCCGCCGCGGAGCGGGAACTACGGCTCGCCCTGGAACACTCCTACCGAGTGTTGGCGCGGTTGTCCGACCGGGCCGAATCGAGGATCGAGTGGGTGGAACGGGCCAACAAGGCCCGCCCCCGGACGTGGGTGTGAACGATGCCGCAGACCGTGTGCCCGAGCTGTACCGAACCGCTTGACCCGGAGGACGCCTTCTGCGGCGGGTGCGGAGCCGACCTGTCCGGCCCGCCGACCGTCCGGGACCTGCCGGTGGTGCCCTCGTGCGCGCACTGCGGCTCCGCCAACCTCGACGACGGCTGGTGCCAGGACTGCGGACACGCCCTGCCGCGTGAACGCGACCACCAGGAACGCGAGTTGACCGGCGTCGCGGCGGTCTCCGACCGCGGCCTGCGGCACCACCGCAACGAGGACGCGTTCACCGTCGCCGCCACCGCCCGCCCCGACGGCAGCCCCGCCGTGGTCGCCGTGGTCTGCGACGGCGTCTCCTCCTCGGACCGGCCCGACGAGGCGTCCGCCACGGCGGTGGACGCCGCCGCCGAGTCGCTGCTGGCCGCCCTGGAGGCCGGCCGCGAGGCCGGCGAGGCGATGCGCGAGGCGATCGGCGTCGCCAACCGCGCCGTCACGGCGCTCGCCCACGACGGCACCCGGGAGCCCGACTGGCGGATCAACTCGCCCGCCTGCACCTACGTCTCGGCGATCAGCGCCGACGGCCTGATCACCATCGGCTGGGTCGGCGACACCCGCGCCTACTGGGTCCCCGACGACCGGGAGGCCGCCGAGCCGTACCGGCTCACCGAGGACGACTCCTGGGCGGCCCGGATGGTCTCCGCCGGACTGATGAACGAGGCCGAGGCGTACGCCGACGCGCGCGCCCACGCCATCACCGGCTGGCTCGGCGCGGACGCCGAGGACCTCGACCCGCACACCGTCAGCTTCACCCCGCACGTCCCCGGCGTCCTGCTGATCTGCACCGACGGCCTGTGGAACTACGCCGAGGCCGCCACCGACCTGGCCGGCCGGGTCCGCGCCGACGCCCGCACCGCGCCGCTGGCCGCCGCACAGGCCCTGGTGCAGTTCGCGGTCGGCGCGGGCGGGCACGACAACATCACCGTCGCGGTGCTGCCGATCGACCCGCGGCCCGCCGGCCACCAGCACGACCACGACCACGACGCGACCCTGCTCGACCTGCCGCTGCCGCGCCCCGCCGGGGGCGGCCACGACGCCACCGTGCCGAACCTGCCGGTGGCCGGCGCGGCAGCCCCCTGATTCCTCTCGACCCTCCGACAGGAGAACTCCGCATGGCCTCGCTGTCCAAGCCCGCCGCGCCCCGGTTCGACGTGGACGTCTTCCAGAACGAGTACCTCGCCGAGGGCTCGCGGGAGGTCAACGCGATCGTCACCGTCACCGCGACCGGCGGCGGCACCTCCGGCGGACGCCCGTTGGCCACCGCCGACCCCGGCCCCGGGGCCGCCGTGGTGATCGTGGTCGACTGCTCCGGCTCCATGCAGTACCCGGCCACCAAGATCCGGCACGCCCGGGAGGCCACCGCCGCCGCGATCGACACGCTGCGCGACGGTGTCTCCTTCGCCGTGGTGGCCGGCACCCACGAGGCCGTCGACGTCTACCCCGGCAACGGTGCGATGGCGGTGGCCGGCGACCTCTCCCGGCAGCACGCCAAGGACGCCCTGCGCAAGCTCTCCCCCAACGGCGGCACCGCGATCGGCACCTGGATCACCAAGGCCCGCCAGCTGCTCACCGCCCAGCCCGGCTCGCCGATCCGGCACGCCATCCTGCTCACCGACGGCCGCAACGAGCACGAGAAGCCCGCCGAGCTGCAGCGCGCCCTGGACGCGGCGGCCGGCGTCTTCACCGCCGACTGCCGCGGCGTCGGCACCGACTGGGAGGTCGCCGAGCTGCGCAAGGTCTCCTCCGCGCTGCTTGGCACCGTCGACATCGTCGCCGAGTCCTCCGGCCTGGCCGACGACTTCCGGGACATGATGACCACCGCCATGGGCAAGCAGGTCGCCGACGTGGCGCTGCGGGTGTGGACCCCCGCCAACGCCCGGGTGAAGTACGTCAAGCAGGTCGCCCCGGACGTCGAGGACCTCACCGAGCGCCGGGCCGAGGCCGGTCCGCGGGCCGGGGACTACCCGACCGGCTCCTGGGGCGACGAGTCCCGCGACTACCACGTCTGCGTCGAGGTCCCGGCCTCCGCGGTCGGCAACGTGATGCTCGCCGCCCGGATCAGCCTGGTGCTGCCGCTGCCCGACGGCGGCGCCGAAGTGCTCGGCCAGGGCCTGGTCCGCGCCGTGTGGACCGACGACCTGGCCTCCTCCACCCGGATCAGCCCGCAGGTCGCCCACTACACCGGCCAGGCCGAACTCGCCGACGCCGTCCGCGAAGGCATGGAGGCGCACCGGGCCGGCGACGTCGACCGGGCAACGGCCAAGCTGGGCAAGGCCGTTCGGCTCGCGCACGCGAGCGGGAACGACGGCACCCTCAAGCTGCTGCAGAAGGTGGTCGACGTGGTCGACGCCGGGGAGGGTACCGTTCGGTTCCGTAAGAACGTGAGCGCGGCCGACTCGATGACTCTCGAGACCCGATCGACCAAGACCGTGCGCGTGAAGAAGTGAGCCGGACACCCTGCCGGATCCGACCCGCTGGAATGGGGATTTGATGCCGATCTGCCCTAGGGGACACGAGTCACAGGCAGAGGACTGGTGCGACTACTGCGGCTTCCCGATGTCGCCGCCGCCCGGGCTGCCCATCCCCGGCCGCCCGGCCGCCGCCCCCGAGGCACCCGCCGCGCCGCCGTACCCCGGCGGCGGGTACCCGAGCGGCGGGCCCGGCAACCCGCCGCCGAGCACCGGCGGCGGCTACTTCGAACCCCGCCGCCCGGCCACCCCGCCGGCCGGCACGCCCACCGGCCCCGGCTCCACCGCGGGCGGCAACGCCCCCGGCCCGTTCGGCGCTCCCCCGCCCTCCGCCACCGCGGGCCTGGTCACCTGCCCGATCTGCCGCACCCCGCAGACCGGCCGGTACTGCGAGGAGTGCGGCTACGACTTCAACCTCGCCACCTCCACCGCCCGCCCGCCGACGGCGCCCCCGCCCGGCCAGCAGCCGCCCGGCTACGCCTTCCCGCCGTCCGCCGCCGCGCCGCCGGCCGCCCCGCCCGCCGCGCCCCCGTACGAGAAGCCCTCGTACGAGAAGCCCTCGTACGAGCAGCCGTCCTACGAGCGGCCCGGGTACGAGCAGCCGGCGGGCTACGAGCCCGGCGGCTACCGGCCGGCCGGGCCCGGCCCGGCCGCTCCCCCGCCGCCGCCCGGCTACCCGGGCGCGCCGTCCTTCGAGAAGCCCGGCTCCGCCGCCTTCCCGGACGGCGACTACGAGCGCACCGGCCCGGTGTACGCCGAGCCGAGCGCGCCGCCGCAGCCCGGCGGCGAGGACTTCGGCACCTCGTTCCGGCTCGCCCCGCCCGGCCAGCCCGGCCCCGGCGCGCCCGGGCAGCCGCCGGCCCCGCCGCAGCGCACCAGCTGGGTCGCCGTGGTGGCCGCCGACCGCGAGTACTTCACCGACATGATGACCCGCAGCGGGCCGGAGGCGGCCGGGCTGTTCTTCCCGCCGTACACCCCGGAGCGCCGGATCCCGCTCACCGGCCGCGGCCAGCTGCGGATCGGCCGACGCAGCCAGAACCGCGGCACCGTGCCGGAGATCGACCTGTCGGTCTCCCCGGAGGACCCGGGCGCCTCGCACCAGCACGCCATGCTCGCCGAACAGCCGGACGGCAGCTGGGTGCTGGTCGACCAGGACTCCACCAACGGGACCACCCTCAACGGCAGCCCGGACACCCTGCCCCCGCACACCGCGATCCCGCTGAACGACGGCGACCGGATCCACATCGGCGCCTGGACCACCATCACGATCCACCGCGCCTGACGGCCCGTCATCCGCTGACGCAGCGTCACCACGGCCTCACGGCCCGCCGGTTCGGCGACCGCCGTGGGGCCGTGGTGCGCCCGCCCGCCACCGCTTCCCCAAAATTCGCACAAATTTGCTCGCCACCAGACCGGGAACCCCTACGCTTCGCTCCATGACTGAAGCAATAACCGCTGACGGGATCCGGAAGCGGTACGGGGATGTCCAGGCCGTCGACGGAGTGTCACTCTCCGTCAGGACTGGCGAGTTCTACGGCCTGCTCGGGCCGAACGGGGCCGGCAAGACCACCACGCTGGAGATCCTGGAGGGCATCCGGGAGGCCGACGAGGGCCGGATCGAGCTGCTCGGCATGGCGCCGTGGCCGCGCAACACCAAGCTGCTGCCGCGCATCGGCGTGCAGTTCCAGGCGTCGGCGTTCTTCAACAAGCTGACCGCCCGCGAGACCATCCGCACCTTCGCCTCCTTCTACGGCATCGGCCCCAAGCGCGCCGACACCATGCTGGAGCGGGTCGGCCTGACCGAGTCGGCGGCGGTGCTCACCGACAAGATGTCCGGCGGCCAGGCGCAGCGACTGTCCATCGCCTGCGCCCTGGTGCACGACCCGGAGCTGGTCTTCCTGGACGAGCCGACCACCGGCCTCGACCCGCAGGCCCGCCGCAACCTCTGGGACCTGCTGCGCGACATCAACGGCGAGGGCCGCACCGTCGTGCTCACCACCCACTACCTGGACGAGGCGGAGATCCTCTGCGACCGCGTCTCGGTGATGGACCACGGCAAGGTGCTGAAGACCGGCGCGCCGGCCGCGCTGGTGCGCGAGATCGACGACACCGTCCGGATCAGCGTCGAGTCCGGGCAGCTCCCGGTCGACCGGGCGCGTGAACTGCTCGCCGCCGCCGGGTCGGTGTACACCAACCTGGAGGACGACGGGATCACCCTGGCGCTGTCCACGGACGCGCCCGCGCCGGTGCTCTCGGTCCTCGCCGAACAGGGCGCGCTGCGCGGCCTGGAGGTCCGCGGCGCCACCCTGGAGGACGTCTTCCTCCAGCTGACCGGACGGGAGTACCGGGCATGACCGCCACCACCACCGCCCCCGCCCGCACCCCCGAACCCGCGCCCGAGCCGGGCGGCCAGGAGCGCGGCAACGCCTTCGTCGGCCTCTCCCGGGTGATGCTGGTCGGCTTCCTGCGCGACCGTGGCGCGATGTTCTTCACGCTGGCCCTGCCGGTGATGTTCCTGCTGCTGTTCGGCGTCCTCTACAAGGGCGGCGGCACCTCGCACGTGAAGGTCGCCGAGGTCGGCAAGGTCCAGCTGCTGGACGCCGTCAAGGACCAGAAGGACGGCCCGCTCAGCGCCCTGGAGATCACCTCCTTCGCCAACGAGGACGACGCGCTCGCCAAGGTCCGCAAGGGCGAGCTCGACGGCCTGGTCACCGAGGGCCCCGGCGGCAAGCTGGTGCTCCGCTTCAGCCAGGCCGACCAGGTCAAGGCCGGCACCGTGCAGGGCCTGATGAACGCCCTGGTGCAGACCGCCAACCAGGAGGCCGCGCACACCACCCCGGCCTTCACCCTGGACTCCACCAAGGTCGAGGACGACTCGACCAAGCCGATCCAGTACCTCACCCCCGGCCTGCTCGGCTACGCCATCTCGATGGGCGCGGTCTACGGCGCCTCGTTCACCCTGGTGAGCTGGCGCAAGAAGCGGGTGCTGCGCCGCCTGCGGCTGGCCCCGATCTCGGCGGGCACCGTGGTCGGCGCCCGGGTGCTGGTCAGCGTGCTGGTCGCGCTCGCCCAGACCGCGCTGTTCCTGGTCATCGCGCGGATGCCGTACTTCGGCCTGAAGCTCACCGGCAACTGGTGGCTGGTGGTCCCGCTGGTCGTCTGCGCCACCCTGGCGTTCATGTCGATCGGCCTGGTCACCGGCGCCGTGGCGAAGAGCGAGGAGGCGGCGAACGGCATGAACCAGCTGATCATCCTGCCGATGTCCTTCCTCGGCGGCGCGTTCATCCCGCTCGACTTCGCGCCGAGCTGGCTGCAGAACGTCTCCAAGGCGCTGCCGCTGCGCTACCTGATCAACCCGGCCAAGTCGGTGCTCAGCCAGGGCGGCGGCATCGCCGACGTGCTCCCCGGCATGGGCGTCCTGCTCGCCTTCACCGCGGTGCTCTGCGTCATCGCCTGGCGGTTCTTCAACTGGGACGACGCGTAACCGTCGCCCCGCCCGGCGCGGCTCCGACGGGGGTCGTACACCGAAAGTCCCGGTGTACGGCCCCCGTCGGCGTCTGCGACCATGGACGGGTGACTGACACCGGGCGCGACACCGCACAAGAGGAGACCTTCTACGACCAGGTCGGCGGCGAGGCCACGTTCCGCAGGCTGGTCCACCTGTTCTACCAAGGCGTCGCCCAGGACGAGTTGCTGCGCCCGATGTACCCCGAGGAGGACCTCGGCCCCGCCGAGGAGCGCTTCGCCCTCTTCCTGATGCAGTACTGGGGCGGCCCCCGCACCTACAGCGACCACCGCGGCCACCCCCGCCTGCGGATGCGCCACGCCCCGTTCCAGGTCGACCGGGCCGCGCACGACGCCTGGCTGCGGCACATGCGCGCCGCGCTCGACCAGCTCGACCTCCCGGCCGACGCCGAGCGCCAGCTGTGGGACTACCTGACGTACGCCGCCGCCTCGATGATCAACACGGCGGGCTGAGCGACACCCTCCACGGGGCTGCGGAGTCGGCCCTCCGGTGCGACGGCCAGGCCGTCAGCGCACCAGCTGGGCCGTCAGCGCAGCGGGCTGAGCCCGAGACCCGCGCCGGGGGCGGCGGCGGTGCGCAGCGCGATCGAACCGGCCGGGGCGTTCAGCCGCAGCCAGCCACCCGCCCGGTGCACGGTGAGCGGGGCGCCGGGGCGCAGGAAGCCGATCACGTAGGCGGCGTGGGCGGCCCGCAGCGGAAGTTCGGCGACCGCGCCGAGCGGCCGGGACCAGATCTCGTCGGCGATGCCGTCCAGCACCTGCCGACCGCGGTGGTGCTCCGGGACCTGCTCGGTGCGCTCCTTGAACTCCCGTACCGCGGCCAGCACTTCGGGCATCACGGCGTCGACGGGCGGTTCCGCGAGCAGCTGCCAGCCGGAGCGCGGGGGCAGCATCCCGGCCCAGGCCGGGCCGGTGACCGGCGCGGGGACGCGGACCGCGCCCATCGCCTCGTCCACCGACTCCAGCAACTGCCCGGCGGAGACGGTGGCGTCGGCCGGGTGCTCCAGGCCCGCCAGCCGGGCGGTGCGCACCGCGAGCACCCCGGAGGTGCCCAGCGGCAGCCGTCCGAACACCGCGAGCACGCCCGCGCCGTCCGTGCCGGGCACCGCCTGCAGCCGGACCGCGGCGGCCCGGTCGAGGCGGAGCAGCCGCCCGAGGAAGGCGGCCAGGTCGGCCGCCTCGCCGGCGTCGGCGAGGTCGAGGCGGGGCTGCGCGGTCACCGGGGGCTCAGCTCGTTTCGTGAAGCGTCGTTCGGGCGTCGTCGTTCAGGCGTCGTTCAGGCGCTGCGGGCCGTCGTGCCGTCGTGCCGTCGTGCCGTCAGGCGGCGACGCCGGCCGGCTGCTCGTCCAGGAAGCGGCTGAGGAACTCCCGCTCCACCGGGCTGATCCGGCGCGGCCGGCCCTCGGCGAGGTTGTAGGGGACGACCACGGTGGAGGCGGTGACGTAGACCGTCTCCCGGCCGTCCTCGTCGACGTCCTTGATCTCGTAGGAGACGGTCAGCGAGGCGCCGCCGATCTTCGTCACCCAGGTCTCGATGGTCACCGGGTACGGGCGGTGCACCAGCGGGCGCTTGTAGTCGATCTCGTGACGGGCCACCACCGAGCCGCCCGCGAACTCCCCGGCCCCGGCCTCGGCGGCCTGGGTGAACATGAAGTCGATCCGGGCCTCCTCCAGGTAGCGGAGGAAGACCACGTTGTTGACGTGGCCGAAGGCGTCCATGTCGGACCACCGCAGGGGGCAGGCGTAGATGTGGCGGGCCACGGGTGTTCTCCTCGCAAATCAGATTACCCGTAAGTAACTACGTAGCTTACGGGCCACGGCCCGGCCGTCCGCCGAGGGGGCGGCCGACCGGGCCGGTGCTTGCCGTCGGCGTCTCAGCCGCGGGTCAGCTTCTTGTAGGTCGCGCGGTGCGGACGGGCCGCATCGGCGCCCAGGCGCTCGATCTTGTTCTTCTCGTAGGACTCGAAGTTGCCCTCGAACCAGAACCACTTGCTCTCGCCCTCGTAGGCGAGGATGTGGGTGGCCACCCGGTCCAGGAACCAGCGGTCGTGGGAGATGACCACGGCGCAGCCGGGGAACTCCAGCAGCGCGTTCTCCAGCGAGGACAGGGTCTCGACGTCGAGGTCGTTGGTCGGCTCGTCGAGGAGCAGCAGGTTGCCGCCCTGCTTGAGGGTGAGCGCCAGGTTGAGGCGGTTGCGCTCACCGCCGGAGAGCACGCCGGCCGGCTTCTGCTGGTCCGGGCCCTTGAAGCCGAACGCGGAGACGTACGCCCGCGACGGCATCTCGACCTGGCCGACGTTGATCCAGTCCAGGCCGTCGGAGACGACCTCCCACAGGGTCTTCTTCGGGTCGATGTTGGAGCGGGTCTGGTCGACGTAGCTGATCTTGACGGTCTCGCCGACCTTGACCGAGCCGCTGTCCGGCGTCTCCAGGTCCTGCAGCATCTTGAACAGCGTGGTCTTGCCGGCACCGTTCGGGCCGATGATGCCGACGATGCCGTTGCGCGGCAGGGTGAAGCTGAGGTCCTCGATCAGCACCTTCTCGCCGAAGGCCTTGTTGAGCTTCTCGACCTCGATGACGACGCTGCCCAGACGCGGGCCCGGCGGGATCTGGATCTCCTCGAAGTCCAGCTTCCGCATCTTGTCGGCCTCGGCCGCCATCTCCTCGTAACGGGCGAGGCGGGCCTTGGACTTGGCCTGGCGGCCCTTGGCGTTGGAGCGGACCCACTCCAGCTCTTCCTTGAGCCGCTTGGCGCGCTTGGCGTCCTTCTGGCCCTCGACCTTCAGACGGGTCTGCTTGGTCTCCAGGTAGGTGGAGTAGTTGCCCTCGTACGGGTAGGCGCGGCCGCGGTCGAGCTCCAGGATCCACTGGGCGACGTTGTCCAGGAAGTACCGGTCGTGGGTGACCGCGACGACGGTTCCGGGGTACTTCTCGAGGTGCTGCTCCAGCCAGTTCACCGACTCGGCGTCGAGGTGGTTGGTGGGCTCGTCGAGCAGCAGCAGGTCGGGCTGCTCCAGCAGCAGCTTGCACAGCGCGACGCGGCGGCGCTCGCCACCGGAGAGCTTGGTGACCGGCCAGTCGCCGGGCGGGCAGCCCAGCGCGTCCATCGCCTGCTCCAGCTGGGCGTCCATGTCCCACGCGTTGGCGTGGTCCAGGTCCTCCTGGAGCTTGCCCATCTCGTCCAGCAGCGCGTCCGAGTAGTCGGTCGCCATCAGCTCGGCGATCTCGTTGAACCGGTCGAGCTTGGCCTTGGTCTCCTTGACGCCGTCCTGGACGTTCTCCAGGACCGTCTTGGACTCGTCCAGCGGCGGCTCCTGCTGGAGCATGCCGACGGTGAAGCCCGGCGAGAGGAAGGCGTCGCCGTTGGAGGGCTGGTCCAGCCCCGCCATCATCCGCAGCACGGTCGACTTACCGGCGCCGTTGGGGCCGACGACGCCGATCTTCGCCCCGGGGAGGAAGCTGAGCGTCACGTCGTCAAGGATGACCTTGTCGCCGTGTGCCTTGCGCACCTTGCGCATGGTGTAGATGTATTCCGCCACGTGAGATCGCTCCGGCGTCGTCGTGAGTAATCGGCTTGCAGCCTTCCATTGTGCCGTAAGGCGTAGTCCGCCCCTAACGCCCGCATCGGGCGCAGCGGCGGACCGGCGGGACGGGGCTGCGCCGTCCCTGTCATGCGAACGGCCCCGCCTCCGGAGTGCGGAGGCGGGGCCGCGCCCTCCCCGGCGGGCTGCCGGGGAGGTTCAGCGCACCGTTCAGGAGCTGCGGCTGTGGCGGCCGCGGCGACGCAGGCCGTAGACCGCGGCACCGCCGGCGATCACCAGCGCGCCGGCTACGGCGGCGGTGATGCCGGTGCCCATGCCGCCACCGGTGGAGGCCAGCTGCGGGCCGGTCGGGCTCGGCGACGGGGTGGAGGCGCTCGGGGTGGCCGGCGGCAGGGTCTGGCTGTCGGTCTTGCAGTTCAGCACGCCCGAGAAGGTCTGGCTGAACTTGCCGGGGCCGTTGATGGTGAAGTCGTACTTCTGGTCCTCGGCGACGGGCAGGACGACGTCCTGGGTGCCGCCCGGCTTCACGGTGACGGTCTTGCCGCCGACGGTGAAGGTCCAGTCCTGGTCACCCTTGTTGGTGGCGGTGATGATGACCGCGCCCTGGGCGCAGTCGACCTTGGCGGTGGCGGCCGGGATCGGGCCCTTGGGCGCCCAGGCCACGGTGGCGAGGGCGTCGACCTTGACCTTCTCGCTGCCGGCCAGGATCAGCGTCTGGCTGTGCTTGCCGTTGTCGTCGCCGACGAAGGCGCGGCCGATGCCGACGGTGGACTCGGCGCTGGCGTTGACCGTGGCGGTGCCGGCCGCGGCGCCGGCCGGGACCTTGGCGAACAGCTGGTCGCCGTTGTGCGCGGTCTTCACCGCGGCGCCGTTCTTGTCGACCAGGGTGACGCCGGCGTCGGCGCCGTTCTTGTCGAGCGCGACCGCGACGTCCGCGGCGCCGCCACCGGTGGTGACGGTGATCGGGCCGACCAGCTCACCGCTCTTGCCCGCCACCGAGGCCGGGTTGAGGGCGAGGCTGGGCTTCGGCTCGGCGGCGCCGCCGTTGGCCTCGGCCTGGGCGATCAGCCAGTCGGTGAGCTTCTTGGCCGACGCGTGGTCGTCGCTCTGCTTGACCGGCACGTTCGGGTCGGAGAAGTGCCAGATCGCGATCTGGGTCGCCGCGGCGGCGTCGTCCTTGGTCAGACCGGGGATGCCGGACGCCTTGGACAGCGCGGCCTCGTCGAGGTTCGGGAAGGAGTGCTCGAGGATCCACTGGATCTTCGGGCCGGCCTTCGCCTTGACCTTCTCCGGCTGCGAGAGCGACGTGGAGGCCCAGTCGGTCTCGTGGTAGGTCGCGTCCTTGAGCGTGTCGTTGAGCAGGTCGATGCAGTAGACCTGCAGCGTGGCGTCGCTGCCCACCACCCCGAGGGTGAACTGCCCGGCGGTGACGGGCAGCCAGCGGCCGGGGCGGACCTCGTGCTCGACCTTCTCGCCGTAGCGGATGCCGCCCTGCAGCTTCGCGGCCGTGACGCCCGACGTGCCGTCAGCCGCGGCCGCCGTACCGGCTGTGAGGAGACCGGAACCGACGGCCAAGCCGGACGCGAGCATGACAGCAACAATGCGGGAGACGGCCCGCCCCTGCTTGTGGAACATGTGCGATCCCTTCGGGCGGACGGCTGCCGAGAGGGCAGCCCGCCCCTGCAAAGCGGCACCCCCTGTGGCACCGCTGCACGTGTGTGGACCAGACGCATCCTATTGACGCGATCCCGCCACTAGCCGCCCGTAGCAAATCAGGACGATTTCGTAGCTGTTTCGTTATCAAGGAGCGGATCATGAAGGCGAGTTGATGAGTCGACATAAAGTCACCGCGCACCGCCCGCGGCAATCAGGATTGCACTCCCCGGCCCAGGAAGTGCCCGGAATCCGTCAGTTGAGAACCTCCCGGGTCACATCCGAACCTCCCGCCCCGGCGGCACCCGCCGCGCCGCCACCGCCCGCCGCACCGGGGCCGGTTGACGCCCCGACACCGGCCTGCGCCGTGCGGCGCGCCTCCACCGCCGCGACGATCCACTCCGGCACCGCCTCCTGCACCAGGACCGGCTTCGCCTCCACCGCCCGCCGGAACATCGACGTCCCACGGGCCAGGTCGTGCCCCACCGATCTGGCGTCGATCTCCACCTCAGTCCGCCGACTTCCCTCCTCACCCCACTCACGCACCCTCAACCGCCCGCTCACCACCAGCGGATCGCCCTTGCTCACCGAACTCACCAGGTTCACCGCCAGCCAGCGCCACGCCACCACCGTCACCCAGGTCGTCTCGCCGTCCGCCCAGTCGCCGCGCTCCTTGTCGAAGCGGCGCTCGGTCGCCGCCAGGCGGAAGTTGGCGACCGGGACACCCGCCGGGGTCTCGCGGTAGGTCACGTTCGACGCGGCATTGCCGACCATCGTCACCAGGGCCTCGCTCATTGCGACTCTCCGTTCTCCGGCCACACACCGCCGGTCACCGATAACGCCGGCGGAATTCCCGCCGCGGGAAGATCCTCCGGCGGAGCAGGAATTCGAGCCAGCCACTTCTCCGGGCCTGTGGACAACTCCGGCCTGTGGAAAAGCCGGGTAACTCGCAGGAGTGAATGCGGGACGATTTCCGTCCGAATCCGATCACCCTGACGACGTGTCCACGACAACGAACTCGCACGCCAGGAGGCGTGCCGCCCGCCGCGCAGCCGTCCGCCGGAAGCCGGGCGCACACCGCGATGACACTCCGCGGCCACCCGCGAAACCCCGAACGAGTGCCCGTCGGGCCGTCAGGTCCAGGTCATCCGACCGAAGGAACCCCGAATCCCGCCCCCACCCGCCGCGCACCGCGGGGGATTGTCCGCGTCGAATCCATAACGGGTGGGGCGACAGCCCCGTAACGACTGCACAACGTCCGGCTCCAGGACCCCACAGAGCGCTGCGCACCAGCCCACTACCTGCGATTATCGGACCGCCCCACGGAGGTCGACACACCGCGGTCCGGCCTTCGAAGTCCAGGTGGCGGAACTGAACACCCGTATCCTGTCCCGGAACATCCCGTCCCGGCCCAGGCCCGGCAAGCGGGCCGACGTCACACCCGGCCCCCATAGCTCAGCGGATAGAGCACCCGCCTTCTAAGCGGTAGGTCGCAGGTTCGAATCCTGCTGGGGGCGCACACGCCCGCCCGCGGTCCACACCCCCACCGCGACCCCGCACCCCGCTCGCGGCACTGCACGCGCGACCGTGACACCGCACCCCCGCTACGAACCCCCGCCACACGGCCACCGCCCCACGTTGCTGCCGACCCATGCGGCCGCCGACCGGCGACGCCGCTACCGCGCGCCCGCGGCCAGGTCCGCCAGGAAGGCGTCCAGCAGGGCGCGTTGGCGCTCCGGCGGGAAGTCGGCGGGGGCGAACAGGGCCTGCACGACGAGGCCGAGCGCGAAGGACTGGGCCTCGGCGGCCAGGTCGGCGGCGTTGCGGGTGGCGGGGAGCTCGCCGAGGGACTGCGCCTGTTCGCACAGCGCGGTCATCCGCCGGCGGGCCCGCCGGTAGCGCTCGGCGTGGTCGGCGGTGAGCCCGGGGTCGGCGAGCGCGGGGTCCCAGGAGCCGACCCAGATCCGGTTGCCCGCGGCGCTCTCCGCGTCCAGCGGCAGGATGTCGAGCAGCACGGCGCGCAGCATGGCGAGGCCCTGCGCGGGGCCGACCTCCGCGGTGGCGGGGCGGTCCCGGTCCGCGTGCTGCCGGTCGAGGACGTCCAACGCGTGGGCGACCAGGGCGCGCTTGTTGGGGAAGTAGTGGGTGAGCAGGCCGGTGGAGGCGTCGAGTTCGGCGGCCACCGCGCGCAGGGTAAGTCCGCCGAAGCCGCGGGCGGCGAGCACCCGCCAGACCGCTTCGGAGACGTCCCGGCGGCGGGCTTCATGGTCTCCACGGGCTGGCGTCATGGGCGCTAGGGTACCTTCCAAACGTTTGTTATGTACGTCGAAGGGGGCACTCATGTATGCCGTTGCGCTCACCCAGGACGCCGAGCTCCGCCCGCTGGAGCCGTGGCAGGCGACCGAGTTCCTGGAGCACATGGACCGGGCCCGGGCGAACACCGACCCGTGGATCCCCTGGGCCACCCGGTCCACCGACCTCGAGTCGGCCCGGGCCACCCTGCAGAAGTTCGCCGACAAGCAGAGCGCCGACAGCGGCCGGCTGTACGGGATCTGGCTGGAGGGCACGCTGGTCGGCGGGGTGATGTTCGTCAGCTTCGACGCGGGCAGCGGCGTCTGCGAGATCGGGGTGTGGACCGAGCCGGCCGCCGAGGGCCGCGGGCTGATCACCGCCGCGGTGCGCCACCTGCTGGACTACGCGCTGGTCGAGCGGGGCCTGCACCGCGCCGAATGGTGGAACACCGCCGAGAACCTGCGCAGCCGCGCGGTCGCCCAGCGGGTCGGCATGACCCTGGAGGGCACCCTGCGCGAGTACACCGAACACCTGGGCCGCCGCCGCGACATGGAGATCTGGTCGCTGCTCGCCCCGGAGTGGCGCGCCACCCGCGACTCCCGCACGAGCCACGAGAACGCGGTCGGCAACGGCGGCTTGGCGTAGATCACATGGTGCCCGGCCGCCGCGCTGTGGAAGGCTGACGGCCTGTCCGACCGAGCTCACGGAGTCCCGATGGCCGAGGCGCCCAGCCCCGCAGACCCCTCCCGGCAGCACCCCGGGGACCGGTCCGCCGACGTCGAACTGCCGGTCGGCACCGAGGGTCTGCGCTGCCTGGTCGGCGCGGACCGGGTGGCGACGCTGGTGCTGGACCGGCCGCACCGGCGCAACGCGGTGACCGCCGCGATGTGGCAGGCGCTGCCGGACGTGCTGGCCGCTCTCGCGGCGCGCGAGGACGTCCGGGCCCTGCTGCTGACCGGCGCCGCGGGCACCTTCTCGGCGGGCGCGGACATCACCGAACTCGCCGAGGTGTACGCCGACCCGGCGGGCGCGGACGCGTACCACGCGCGGAACGTGGCGGCCGAGGAGGCGTTGGCGGCGTTCCCGCGGCCGACCATCGCGGTGATCGAGGGCTCCTGCGTGGGCGGCGGCTGCCAGCTGGCGGTCGCCTGCGACCTGCGCTTCGCCGCCGAGGACGCCCGGCTCGGCATCACCCCGGCCAAGCTGGGCGTGGTCTACCCGGCGGTGCCGACGGTCCGGCTGGCCCGGCTGGTCGGACCGGCCCGCGCCAAGTACCTGCTGTTCTCCGGCGCGCTGGTGCCGGCCGCGCAGGCCGAGCGGTACGGGCTGGTGGACGAGGTGCTGCCCGGCGATCAGCTCGTCGCCCGCGCACGGGAGTTCGCCCGGACGCTGACCCAGCGCTCGCCGCAGACCATCGGCGCGGTGAAGGCGGCGCTGGCGGGTCCGCCGGAGCTGGCGGCGGAGGCGGTCGCCCCGTGGGAGCGCAAGTCCCGGCTGGCCCCCGACGCCCACGAGGGCCTGGCGGCGTTCCTGGAACGGCGCGACCCGGAGTTCTGACTCTCGAGCTGCGACAACCCGGACGATCGACGGCCCGATCGACGTTCGTCCGGGCCCCAACGAACGTCCGCCCCCGGCGATGCCGCAGAATTCCGGGTGATCGGATCGGATCACCGTCCGACCGGTCGTCCCAGCAGAGTTCCGCCCGCCGAAGGAGCCGCATGACCACCGCCCCCACCGCCGAGACCGCCTGGGCCCGCCGGGTGACCGACGGCGTGGAGCCGAAGAACGTGATCATCGCGGTGCTGCCGCTGATCGGCGTGGTCCGCTACGGCTGGCAGGGGCTGGGCTGGGCGGCGTTCGCGGCGCTGTTCGCCGCGGTGATACCGACCTGGTTCATCCGCAACGGGATGCGCCGGGGCGCCTGGGAGGACCGGCACATCGGGCAGCGCCGGCGCCGGCTGGTCGTGATCCCGTTCATCATGGGCTCGGTGCTGGTCAGCCTGCTGGCGATGCTGTGGCTGGACGCCCCGGCCGACATGACGGCGATGGTGCTGGCGATGTTCGCCTCGCTGGTGCCGATCATGGTGATCACGGTGTGGTGGAAGGTATCCGTGCACACCGCGGTGGTCTGCGGCGCGATCGTCTGCACCGCGATCGCGCTCGGCCCGTGGTGGCTGCTCCTGCTGCCGGGCGTGGTGCTGGTGGGGTGGTCCCGCGTGGTGCTGCGGGACCACACCCGGGCCCAGACGGTGGTCGGTGCACTGGTGGGAGCCGCCACCGCCGGGCTGACCTTCTGGGCCGCCCGCTGACCGGTCGCACGCTGACTGGCCGCCCACTGACCGGCGGCTCGCTGACCAGCCCCGCGCTGACGGCGCGTCAGCGGATCGGCGCCCCCGAGATCGCGCGGGCGATCACCAGCCGCTGGATCTCGCTGGTGCCCTCGAAGACGGTGTAGATCGCGCTGTCGCGGTGCATCCGCTCCACCGGGTACTCGCGGGTGAAGCCGTTGCCGCCGAGGATCTGCATCGCCTGCGCGGTGACGAACTTGGCGGTCTCACCGGCGTACAGCTTGGACATCGAGCCCTCGGCGCTGGTGAACGGCTGGTTGTTGACGGCCATCCAGGAGGCCCGCCAGACCAGCAGCCGGGCGGCGTCGATCCGGGTCTTCATGTCGGCGAGCTGGAAGGCCACGCCCTGGTTCTCGATGATCGGCTTGCCGAACTGGACCCGGGTCTTGGCGTAGTCCAGCGCGACCTCGTACGCGGCCCGGGCGATGCCGATGGCCTGCGCGCCGACCGCCGGACGGGAGGCCTCGAAGGTGGCCATCGCGGCGTTCTTGCCGCCGCCCTTGGCGCCCTCGCGGGCCCGGGCCAGGCGGGCGTCGAGCTTCTCCTTGCCGCCGAGCAGGCAGTGGCCGGGGATCCGGACGTCCTCCAGCACCACCTCGGCGGTGTGCGAGGCGCGGATGCCGTGCTTCTTGAACTTCTGACCCTGGCTCAGGCCCTTGGTACCCGGCGGGATCAGGAACGAGGCCTGGCCGCGGGAGCCCAGCTCGGGGTCGACGGTGGCGACCACCACGTGGACGTGCGCGATGCCGCCGTTGGTGGCCCAGGTCTTGGTGCCGTTGATCACCCACTCGTCCTTGGCCTGGTCGTAGACGGCGCGGGTGCGCAGCGCGGAGACGTCGGAGCCGGCGTCCGGCTCGGAGGAGCAGAACGCGGCGACCTTGACGTCGTCGGGGGTGCCGAACATCTGCGGCGCCCAGGTGCCGATCTGCTCGTCGGTGCCGTTGGCCAGCACCGCGACGGCGGCCAGGGTGGTGCCGGTGATCGCCAGGCCGATGCCGGCGTCGCCCCAGAACAGCTCCTCCATGGCGATCGGGATGCCGACGCCGGACGGGTCGAAGAACTGCTGGGCGTAGAACTCCAGCGAGTAGATGCCCAGCTTGGCGGCCTCCTGGATGATCGGCCAGGGGGTCTCCTCGCGCTCGTCCCACTCGGCGGCGGCCGGGCGGATCACGTCGCGGGCGAAACCGTGCAGCCAGTCGCGTACGGCGAGCTGGTCCGGCCCCGGGTCGAGCGAGAAGGTGGTCATGAGCTGGCCTCCAGGAGACGGGGATGCGGGCCGGAGCGTCCGCGCCACTGCGCTGTTACCTCCGGTAACATGGAGCGGAGTCTGCTACCGATAGGTAACCGGTGTCAACGTCCCATCACGGCCCCGCCACGCACGAGGAGCAGCGCATGACGACAGAGCCCCGCCGCGAGCAGCTGCTGAACGCCGCCGACCGGGTCATCCAGCGCGAGGGCCCCGGCGCCAGCATGAACGCGATCGCCGCCGAGGCCGGCATCACCAAGCCGATCCTCTACCGGCACTTCGGCGACCGGAACGGGCTGATCGGCGCCCTGACGGAGCGTCACACCGGCGGTCTGCTGGCCGCGGTGCGGGCGGCGCTGAACGAGCCGCTGGAGCGCCGCGACCGGGTGGAGCACGTCCTGGACGTCTACCTGGCCGCGATCGAGTCCCGGCCGCAGGTGTACCGGCTGCTCACCCACCCCGAACCCGGCGACCCGTCCGGCGCGGGCAACGCGCTGGCGCCGGCGCTGCGGCAGATCGCCGAGGAGATCACCCGGGCGATCCAGCAGCAGGTCGACCTGGGCGCGGAGAGCGCTCTGGTCTCCGAGGCGTGGGGGCGCTCGATCACCGGCATGGTGCTGGCGGCCGGCGACTGGTGGCTGGAGAGCCGGCCCTGCCCGCGCGCCCGGATGGTGCAGACCCTCGCCGACCTGCTGTGGGGCCGGCTCGCCGCCGCGGCCGACCTCCCGCAGATGGCGGCCCCCACCGTCCCGGAGGCATGAGCCCGCCCACGACGACTGGAACATGAGTACTGCTCACCTCTTGTGCGCCCCGGGCGGCTGGGGCAGGATCGGCGCACCGCCCCCCACCCCCACCGTCGCGAGGTGCCCCCGTGCGCGTCCGCCGCTCCGCCGCCGCCCTGCTGCTCACCGCCGCCGCCGTCCTCGGCACCGTCTCCGCCGCCCCGCCGCCCCGCCGACCGGTCCCCGGACCCTCGACGCGCGGCAGGTCTCCGCCACCACGCTGCCCGACGGCCGGACCCGCTTCACCGACGCCCACGGCCGGATCCTCGACCTGCGCGGCTTCAACCTGGACAAGTACGCCGAGACCACCGAGTCCGACCTGCGCGAGGTCGCCGCCCAGGGCTTCGGCCTGGTCCGCATCGCGGTCTCCTGGACCCGCCTGGAACCCGCCCGCGGCCACTACGACCGGGCCGAACTCGCCCGCGTCGAAAAGCTGTTGGACTGGGCCGAGCGCTCCCACCTGTACGCCGTCGTCGACTTCCACCAGGACGTCTACGGCCCGCACTTCGGCGGCGGCGACCGCGGTGTCCCCGACTGGGCCACCCGCGACGACGGCCTGCCGTTCGTCCCCGACCCGGACGACTGGTTCGCCGGCTACTTCCAACCCGCCGTCCAGGCGGCCTTCCGCCACCTCTACGACGACGCCGACCTGCGCCGCGAACAGGCGGCCTTCTACACCACCGTCGCCCGCGAACTGCGCGGCCACCGCGCCCTGCTGGGCTACGACCTGTTCAACGAGCCGTTCGGCCCGGTGGACGGCGACCCCGCCGACCCGGCCGTGCTCGCCGCCGCCTCCGCCGCGCTCGAACAGGGTCGGCTCGCCGGGATGTACCGCCGGCTGATCAGCGCCGTCCGCGAGGTCGACCGCGACGCCTGGCTGTTCGTCGAGCCCACCGTCCTGGTCGGCCAGGGCGTCCCCACCAGCCTGCCCGCCTTCACCGACCCCCGGCCCGGCCCGGACCGGATCGGCTACGCCCCGCACTTCTACGACACCGCCGTCGAGGCCGGTCAGGACTGGAACCCCGACGGCGGCTTCATCGAGGCCTACACCGCCGCGATCACCGCCTACCCCCGGGCGAACCGCCTCCCGGTCCTGGTCGGCGAGTTCGGCCCGCCCAGCGCCGCCACCCCCGGCAACGCGGAGCTGCTGCGCCGCCAGGTCGCCGCCATGGGAGACTTCGCCGCCGGCTGGACCATGTGGTACTGGTGCCGCGGCAACGGCGGCTACTGCGCGCTCACCCCCGACGGCCGCCCCGCCCCCGGCGACGGCCCCGCCTTCGCCCCGTACGCCCCCGCCCTGGCCGGCACGCCGCTCCCCTCGGCCCCCGGCACCCTCCGCTTCCGGCCCGCCCGCACCGGCGGCTGGACCGAACTCGCCCTCCCGGCCGGCACGACCGCCACCATCACCGGAGCACACCCCACCCGGACCGAATCGACCCCGGGCCACCTGCGCTTCCTCCTCCCCCCGCACAGCCCGGAGACGACGGTGGCGTTCGCGACCACCTGAGCAGGCGCCTCCGGCGCGGGCACTCCCCTTCGGGGTCCCCGCGCCGGACGGACCGTCAGCTCAACCCGCGCCGCACCAGCAGCGGCCCGATCTCCGGCTCCCGCCCCAGCACCGCCCGCACGCACTCCATCGCGTCCCGGCTCCCGCCGCGCGACAGCAGCTCCGCGCGGAACAGGTCGCCGCTCTCCCGCGCCGACCGCCCGTTGCCGTGGAACCACTCCACCGTCTCGGCGTCCAGCACCTCGGACCAGATGTACGCGTAGTACCCGGCGCTGTAGCCGTTCGAGAAGACGTGGTTGAAGTACCCGGTGCGGTAGCGCGGCGGCACCGCCGCGACCGCGACGCCCGCCGTCTCCAGCGCGAGCCGCTCGAACTCCGCCGCGTCCGCCACCGGCTCGGCGTCGGCCGGCAGCGAGTGCCAGGCCCAGTCCAGCAGCGCGGCCGCCAGGTACTCCACGGTCCGGAAGCCCTGCCCGTAGTTCTCGGCGGCGAGCATCCGGTCGACCAGTTCGGCGGGCAGCGGCTCCCCGGTCAGGTGGTGGCGGGCGTAGTTGGCCAGCACCTCGGGGCGGACCATCCACATCTCGTTGACCTGCGACGGGAACTCGACGAAGTCCCGCGGCACCTCGGTCCCGGCGAACGTCGGGTACTGCACGTCGGAGAAGAGGCCGTGCAGCGCGTGCCCGAACTCGTGGAAGAGCGTGCGCACCTCGTCCCAGCTGAGCAGCGCGGGCTCGCCGGGCGCCGGGTGCGCGATGTTGAGGTTGTTGACCACCACGGGCCGGCTGCCGGTCAGCCGGGACTGCGAGACCAGCTCGTTCATCCAGGCGCCGCCGCGCTTGGACTCCCGGGCGAAGAAGTCGCCGATGAACAGCCCGACCGGTGCGCCGTCCCCGTCGAACACCTCGAACACCCGGGCGTCGGGGTGGTACGCCGTCAGGTCGGGGCGCTCGGTGAAGGTCAGCCCGTAGGCCAGGCCGGCCGCGAAGAAGACGCCGTCGTGCAGCACCCGCTCCAGCTCGAAGTACGGGCGCAGCGCCGCGGTGTCGATCTCGTAGCGCTCGGCCCGGACCTTCTCGGCGTAGAACGCCCAGTCGTGCGCGGCGAGTTCGACGACGCCGTCGGCGCTCGCGGCGGCGGCCAGATCGGCGGCCTCGCGCTCGGCGTTGGCGACGGCGGGGGTGACCAGGCGGTGCAGCATCGCGGTGACGGCCTCGACGGTGCCGGCGGTCTCGTCGGCGACCACGTACGCGGCGTGGCTGGGGTAGCCGAGCAGCCGGGCGCGTTCGGCGCGCAGCGCGGCCATCCGGGCGGCGAGCGGGCCGTTGTCGGTCAGGCCGCGTTCGAGCGAGGCGGTGAGCAGGCGCTCGCGCAGCGCGCGGTCGGTGAGTTCGGCGAGTTCGCTCTGGTTGGAGAAGTTCTTCAGGCTGAGCACCCACTGCCCGTCCCGGCCGAGGCTGCGGGCGTTCTCCGCGGCGGCGGCGACGGCGCTGGCGTTCAGGCCGTCGAGCGCCTCGGCGCGGTCCACCGCGACCGCCCCGGCGAGCGACGCCTCGTGCGTGTTCCGGCGGAACGCGGCGGCGTCGGCGGCGAGTTGGCCGTTGATCTGGCGCAGCCGGGCCTGTCCCCCGGCGTCCAGCCGGGCGCCGGCCCGGACGAAGGCGGTGTGCCGGCGCTCCAGCAGGCGCAGCGACTCCGGGTCCAGGCCGAGCTCGTGACGGACCCGGTGCAGCGCGTCGAGGCGGGCGAACAGCGCCGGGTCGAGGTGGATCGCATCGGCGTGCGCGGCCAGCTTCGGGCTGATCTCCGCGTCCAGCTCCTGGACCGCCGGGGTGGTGTCGGAGGAGTCCTGGTTGAAGAAGACCGCGGACACCCGGCGCAGCACCGCACCCGAACGTTCCAGCGCCACCACGGTGTTGTCGAAGCTCGGCGGCTCCGGGTCGGCGGCGATCGCGGCCGCCTCCGCGAGTTGGTCGGCCATCCCGCGCTCGAACGCGGGCCGGTAGTGCTCTTCCCGGATCTCGGAGAAGGGCGGCAGCTCGTACACCAGGGTGCTGGACGAGAAGAAGGGGTTGTCGCTCATTCCGCCGACCCTACGGCTCCCCGGGCCCTGGCGGAACACTGTCACGCGAGCGCACTGTCATACCGTCAGATCGTCGTACCGACCTGTCGACTTCTCCGGCCCGCGCACTCCTCGACGCGGCCCACCCGCCGGGCGGGGGCTGCCGCCGCCCTCACCGGTCGTACACCGTCACCGGCACGCCCCGCGCGGCCAGCCGGGCGTCCACCAGCGGCTCGATCCGCTCCCACCGGCCGCCGGCCAGGCCGCAGCCGATCCGCGGCATGTGCACGGACGCGCCGAGCCGCCGCGCGTGCCCGCCGAGGGCGGCCAGCGCGGTGTCGATCGCCTCGTAGCGCACCGGCACACCGGTCGACCGGGCGGTCCTGATCCCGCGCTGCCCGACCATGTTCGCCACCCACAGGTACCGGTCGACCTGCACCAACTGCACCGCGCCCAGCCCGAAGTCGTTGCCCGCCCGCTCCCGGTGCCAGCGCCGGTACGCCGCCTCCGGCTCGGGCCAGCGCCGGGACACCGCGAGCACGAAGCCCTTGCCCCAGCCGCCGAGGTCGTTGCAGACGTGCGCGATGATCCGCACGCCCTTGCCCTGCGGCGCCGTGGCGTCGCCGCGGACGTAGGTGATCGCTTCCCCCATGCCGAGCATGCTCGCAGCCCGCACCGACACCCATCGAACGGTTTTCCGACCATCACACCTGGTCCGCGCCGCGCCGTTCGAATCCGCCTCGCACGGAGCTGTCGGTGCCACCCGCTACCGTCGACAGGTCCACCGCCCGTCATCATCGGACCGACCCCGAGAGGAGACCGCCCGTGCGCTACGCCCTGGTGCCCGACCCGCACGGTGCGGGCGGTCGGCTGCAGCCGCTCGCCGAGGACGGCGCCCCGGCCGGCGCGCCCGAGCACGCACCGCGCCTCGCCGAGGCGGTCGCGGCGATCGAGGCGGCGCACGCCCCGCGCTGGGTGTGGCCCACCGCCGACACCGCGTACGGGCCGCTGCTCGGGAAACTGCCGGAACGCCTCGCCCGCTGCCACGACCTGCGGCTGACCGAGGCGCTGCTGCTCGGCCACGAGGGCCGCTGGGGTGCGCCGCGCTCGCTGGGCGCGGCCTGGTCCCGGCTGCGCGGCCTCCCGGTGCCGGCCGACCTGCCGGAGGGCGCGCTGCCCGACGAGGACGGCCTGTTCGCCCCCGACCGCCTCCAACTCCCGCCCGGCGCCGACCCGCTGGCGGCGACGGTGGCGGTGCACGCGGACCAGCTGCGCCGGATCGAGGCGATCGCCGACCCGGCCGCCCGTTCCCGGTTCCGGGTGCTGGTCGCCGCCGAGTCGGCGGGCGCACTGCTGGCCTGCGAGATGGCGCACGACGGCCTGCCCTGGCGCGCGGACGTGCACGACGCGCTGCTCACCGACCTGCTCGGCCCCCGCCCGGCGATCCCCGGCACCCAGCCGCGCAAGCTCGCCGACCTCGCCGTGGAACTCCAGCAGGCGCTCGGCGGGCGGCCGTTCAACCCGGACTCGCACGGCCAGGTGCTGAAGGCCTTCGCCGACCAGGGCATCCACCTCGCCTCCACCCGCTCCTGGGAGCTGAAGGCCGTCGACCATCCGGCGGCCGGGCTGATGGTCCGTTACAAGGAGCTGTCCCGGCTGTACGCCGCGCACGGCTGGGCCTGGCAGGCCGCCTGGGCGCGCGGCGGCCGGTTCCGCCCGGAGTACGTGGTCGGCGGCGTGGTGTCCGGCCGGTGGGCCAGCCGCGGCGGCGGCGCGCTGCAGATCCCGCGGATCCTGCGCCGCGCGGTGGTCGCCGACCCGGGCTGGCTGCTGGTCGTCGCGGACGCCGCACAACTGGAGCCGCGGGTGCTCGCCGCGCTCTCCGGCGACACCGGCCTGGCCCGCACCGCCGACGGCGGCGACCTGTACGAGGCGCTCGCCGCCAGCGCCTTCCAGGGCGACCGGGACAAGGCCAAGCTGGGCCTGCTCGGCGCGATGTACGGCCAGACCGGCGGCGGCATCGGCCCGCTGCTGAACACCCTGCGCCGCCGCTACCCCACCGCCATGGGCTACGTCGAGGCCGCGGCCCGCACCGGCGAGGACGGCGGCGTGGTCGCCTCCCGGCTCGGCCGGGCCTGCCCGCCGCCGACCGCCGACTGGCTGGACCTCACCGAAACGCCCGAGTCCGGCGAGGCGGGCGGCCGCTCGGCCCGCGCCCGCGGCCGGTTCACCCGCAACTTCGTCATCCAGGCCAGCGGCGCCGACTGGGCGCTCGCCCTGCTCGCCGCGCTGCGCCGCCGGCTCGCCACGCTGCGCTCCGGCGAGGACCGTCCGCACCTGGTCTTCTTCCAGCACGACGAGGTGATGGTGCACACCCCCGCCGACCTCGCCGACGAGGTGGCCCGGGCGGTCGCGGAGGCCGGCGAGGAGGCCCGCCGGCTGGTGTTCGGCGACACCCCGGTCCGCTTCCCGCTCACCACCGCCGTGGTGGAGTGCTACGGCGACGCGAAGTGACCGCCGGGTAGGCTCACCCCGTCGCCGGACCGGCCCATCCCCCGGCCCGGCGACACCAGCGCGCCCGACGGGCCGTCACCCCGCGGCCGGCCGGCTGACCAGCAGCAGCAGCGCGTCGTCGCCGAGCTCGCCGCCGGTGTGCGCCAGCAGGTCCGCGTAGAGGCGTCCGACGGCGGCGTCCAGCTCGGCGAGCGAGCGCCAGCCGTCGCGGACCAGCGGCCCGACGCGCTCCGCCAGGGGGTAGAACGTCCCGTCGACCCGGCCGCGCGCCTCGATCACGCCGTCGGTGCACAGCACCAGGACGTCCCGCTCGCCGAACGGGACCGGAACCCCGGCGGGCTCACCTGCGGCGAGGTGGCCGAGGCCGAGCGGCAGCCACGGGTCGGCGGGTTCCAGGACATCGGCGGTGCCGTCCGCGCCGACCCGGATCGGCGGGACGTGGCCGAGGTGCAGCAGTTCGACCGAGCCGGGCGGGCCGAAGCCGGCGAACAGCGCGGTGGTGAACTCGCCGTCCGGGACGTGCCGCCGCACGCTGGCCTCGATCCGGGCGGCCACGGCCGGCAGCTTCGCCTCGTCGTAGGCGGCCTCCCGGAACGCGCCGAGCACCACGGCGGCGGTCTGCACCGCGCCGAGGCCCTTGCCGCGGACGTCGCCGACCAGCACCCGGGTGCCGTGCGGGGTGTCCAGCACGGAGTACAGGTCGCCGCCGATCCGCGCCGAGTCGGCCGCCGAGACGTACCGCACGGCCAGGCGCAGCGGCCCCACGGTCGGCTCGGGTTGGCGCAGCAGCGCGCGCTGGGCGGCCTCCGCGACCGAGCTGACGGCCGCGAAGGCCGCGGCTCGTCGCATCCGCAGCTCGGCGACCCAGGCGCTGAACGCGGTGAGCGCCACGTAGCTGACCAGCGCGCCGTACAGGAAGCGGTTGTCGCCGAAGGTGGCGACCTGGTCGTAGCGGCTGAGGCCGAGCAGGACGAGGAAGCCGAGGAAGCAGACCGTCAGGAGTTCGCGCGGTCTGAGGGTCAGTCCGGCGATGGAGGGGACCACCACCATCAGCGGGGCGAGGTAGCGGTCCTGCCCGGACAGGTAGTCGGCGAGGCCGACGACGGCGATCGCCACCAGCGCCGGCGCGGCGCGGCGCAGCAGCGAGAGGTCCTGCAGGTCGGCGGCGAGCAGCGCGCTCTGCCGCCTGGCGGGCGGCAGTCCGCCCGGGCTGGACGCGGAGGTCCCGTAGCGGCGTCGCAGGGGCATCTTTCGAACATATCGGACCTCTCGCGCCCTCCGCGCTGTGGACGGACGCGCCCGTCGCCACCGACGGCACCCTGACGCACCCGCCCGCCGCCGACGGCACCCTGACGCACCCGCCCGCCGCCGCCGGTCCCGGCCGCCCGGCGACTACGCTCGGTGTACAGGCAGCACGTCGGCACACCGGATCCGTCACCCGACTCGGAACGGAATACCCCCAGGGGGTATGGTGTTGTCATCAGTGAGGCGCGGAGCCGATCCGCGCGGCCGTCCCTGGAGGTCCCATGTCCAGCACCGTCACCTACACCGTCAGCGGGATGAGCTGCGGCCACTGCGAGAAGGCGATCAGCGCCGAGGTCTCCGCCCTCCCGGGCGTCACCCAGGTCGCCGCCGACTCCGCGGCCGGCACCGTCACGGTCTCCGCCGAGGCCCCGCTGAGCGACGAGCAGATCGCCGCCGCGGTGGACGAGGCCGGCTACGCGCTGGTCGGCCGGACCGTCTGAGCAGCGGGGCGGGGACGGCCGCGCCGCCCCCGCCCCGGTCACACGAGGAGCTGACGAGCTGATGACCACCACCGACTCCGCCGCCCCCGCCGGGTCGCGCGACCGCATCGAACTGTCGATCGGCGGGATGACCTGCGCCTCCTGCGCCGCCCGGATCGAGAAGAAGCTCAACCGGATGGACGGCGTCGAGGCGAGCGTCAACTTCGCGACCGAGAAGGCCCGGGTGGACTTCGGCCCCGGCACCAGCGTCGCGGACCTGATCGCCACCGTGGAGCGGACCGGCTACACCGCCGAACTCCCCCCGCCGCCCGCCACCGCACCGGAACCCTCCGCCGGGACCGAGACCGGGCCCGCGCCCGATCCGCTGCGCGAACGGCTGCTGATCAGCGCCGCGCTCAGCCTGCCGGTGGTGCTGCTGTCGATGGTCCCGGCGCTGCAGTTCGACAACTGGCAGTGGCTGGCCTTCGCACTGACCGGCCCGGTCGTGGTGTACGGCGGGTGGCCGTTCCACAAGGCCGCCTGGACCAACCTCCGGCACGGCACCGCCACCATGGACACCCTGGTCTCGCTCGGCACGCTGGCCGCCTTCGGCTGGTCGGTGTGGGCGTTGTTCTGGGGGCACGCCGGCATGCCCGGCATGCGGCACGGCTTCAGCTTCACCGTCGGCGGCGCCGACGCCTCCTCCACCCTGTACCTGGAGACGGCCGCCGCCGTCACCACCCTGATCCTGCTCGGCCGCTGGCTGGAGGCCCGCTCCAAGCGCCGGGCCGGCGCCGCCCTGCACGCCCTGCTCGACCTCGGCGCCAAGGACGTGATGGTCCTTCAGGCCGGCCGCGAGGTGCGGATCCCGGTCGCGCAGCTCACCGTCGGCACCCGCTTCGTGGTCCGCCCCGGCGAGAAGATCGCCACCGACGGCACCGTGGTCGAGGGCGGCTCCGCGGTCGACGCCTCGATGCTCACCGGCGAGTCCGTCCCGATCGAGGTCGGCGTCGGCGACGCCGTCACCGGTGCCACCGTGAACGCGGGCGGCCGGCTGGTGGTCGAGGCCACCCGGGTCGGCGCGGACACCCAGCTCGCCCGGATGGCCAAGCTGGTCGAGGACGCGCAGAACGGCAAGGCCGCCGCCCAGCGCCTCGCCGACCGGATCTCCGCCGTCTTCGTCCCGGTGGTCATCCTGATCGCGCTCGGCACCCTGGTCGGCTGGCTGCTGGCCTCCGGAAGCCCCACCGAGGCGTTCACCGCCGCCGTCGCGGTGCTGATCATCGCCTGCCCGTGCGCCCTCGGCCTGGCCACCCCGACCGCGCTGCTGGTCGGCACCGGCCGCGGCGCCCAGCTCGGCATCCTGATCAAGGGCCCCGAGGTGCTGGAGAACACCCGCAAGGCCGACACCGTCCTCCTCGACAAGACCGGCACCGTCACCACCGGCCGGATGGCCCTGACCGCCGTCCACACCGCCGACGGCACCTCCGAGGACGAGGCGCTGCGCCTGGCCGGCGCGCTGGAGCACGCCTCCGAGCACCCGATCGCCCAGGCCGTCGCCACCGCCGCCGCCGAACGGCTCGGCGAGCTGCCCGCCGTCGAGGACTTCGCCAACGTGCCCGGCCTCGGCGTCCAGGGCGTCGTCGACGGCCACGCGGTGGTCGCCGGACGCGAGGCCCTGCTCGCCGACTGGGCCCAGCACCTGCCACCCGCGCTCGCCGAGGCCAAGGCCACCGCCGAGCGCGCCGGGCACACCGCCATCGCGGTCGGCTGGGACGGCCGGGCCCGCGCCGTCCTGGAGGTCGCCGACGCGGTCAAGCCCAGCAGCGCCGACGCGATCGCCGAGCTGCGCGCCCTCGGACTGCGTCCGGTGCTGCTGACCGGCGACAACCGTCTGGTCGCCGAATCCGTCGCGGCCGAGGTCGGCATCCCGGCGCAGGACGTGATCGCCGAGGTGCTGCCCGAGGACAAGGTCGCCACCGTCCGCCGTCTCCAGCAGGAGGGCCGCACCGTGGCCATGGTCGGCGACGGCGTCAACGACGCGGCCGCGCTCGCCCAGGCGGACCTCGGGCTGGCGATCGGCACCGGCACCGACGCCGCGATCGAGGCCGCGGACCTGACCCTGGTCCGCGGCGACCTGCGCTCCGCCGCCGACGCCATCCGGCTCTCCCGCCGCACCCTCGGCACCATCAAGGGCAACCTGTTCTGGGCCTTCGCCTACAACGTGGCGGCGATCCCGCTGGCCGCGGCCGGACTGCTGAACCCGGTGGTCGCCGGGGCGGCGATGGCCTTCTCCTCGGTCTTCGTGGTCACCAACAGCCTGCGGCTGCGGAGCTTCCAGGCAAGCCGACAGTCGGCCTGACGGGCCGTCAGCGGCCCAGCAGCTCGCCGCCGTTGCAGTGCAGGATCTCGCCGGTGATGAATCCGGCGTCCGCGGAGGCCAGGAAGTAGACGGCGGCGGCGACCTCGCCGGACTCGCCGATCCGGCCGAGCAGGGTCCGCCCGGCGCGGCGGGAGACCTCGGCGTCGTCCAGGCGCGGGCCGAAGAACTCGGTGCCGGAGACGGTGCCGGGGGCGACGATGTTGGCGGTGATCCCGGACGGGCCGAGCTGGGCGGCCAGGAAGTGGTTCCAGGCGTGCAGCGAGGCCTTCGCCGCCCCGTACGAGCCGGCGCCGCGCAGCGCGGCGATCGAGGAGACGGTGACGACCCGGCCGGAGCCGGGGGTGAGCCGGTCGCGGATCGACTCCGTGAGCAGCACCGCGGTCAGCACGTTGCGCTCGAAGTCGCCGCGCCAGCGGGCCAGCACGGCGTGCGGGCCGGCGCCGATCACGGTCTCCCGGCTGCCGGCGTTGTTGACCAGCACGTCGACCCGGGCGGGCAGGCCGTCCAGGGCGGCCTCCACGGCGTCCGGGTCGGCCAGGTCGCAGACCAGCGGGATCACGTTCGGGCCGAGCTCGGCGGCGGCCTCCTCCAGCACGGCGCGACGGCGGCCGACGATCACCACCCGCTCGCCGGCCTCGGTGAAGCGCCGGGCCACCTCCAACCCGATGCCGGTGCCACCACCGGTGACGACGACGTTCCTGGCCATCTGCGCGCTCCCTCCCTGACCGTTCACCGCGCAGCGGAAGGCAGGCGGTCCGTACCGGATTGCCACGATTCCTATCACGCTGGGTTGCGATGACTGCGGGGTGGGTGACCACGCCCCGCCCCGACGGGGTGTGGTATGTGGCGGCGGCCGCCCGGTGTGCGGGTGCACACGGAGCGTGGAGAGAGCCAACTCACACCCCGTCGACGTAACTTTGCGCCCCCTGACACGTCTTACCTTTTGTAGAGCGGGGCTCCGGCGGGCCCCGGATGGCCGTCGACTCGTCGACGGTCCTCGCGCACGACGCCGGGACGGGACGCGGATCCTGGGAACGCTTTGAGCGGCCGTTTCCACCCGAGGACCGTCCCGGGCGTCGTGCGCCACCCACTCCCGCGCACGCGAAGGGGCCCGGCCCCACCCCTCGTGCGGGAGGCGGAACCGGGCCCATGAGCCTGCGTCAGCGCGCGTCGAGCGGCACGTAGTCGCGGATCTCGATGCCGGTGTAGACCTGGCGCGGACGGCCGATGCGGCTGGTCGGGTCCTTGATCATCTCGTGCCAGTGGGCGATCCAGCCGGGCAGCCGGCCGAGCGCGAACAGCACGGTGAACATGCTGGTCGGGAAGCCCATGGCCCGGTAGATCAGGCCGGTGTAGAAGTCCACGTTCGGGTAGAGCTTGCGCGAGACGAAGAAGTCGTCCTTGAGCGCGTGCTCCTCCAGCTTGAGCGCGATGTCCAGCAGCGCGTCGTCCTTGCCGAGCTGCTCCAGCACCTCGTGGGCGAGCACCTTGACCTGCGCGGCGCGCGGGTCGAAGGCCTTGTAGACGCGGTGACCGAAGCCCATGAGCTTCACGCCGTCCTCGCGGTTCTTCACCTTGCGGATGAACGCGTCGACGTCGCCGCCGTCCTTCTGGATCTGCTCCAGCATCTCCAGCACGGCCTGGTTGGCGCCGCCGTGCAGCGGGCCCCACAGCGCCGAGATGCCCGCCGAGATCGAGGCGAACAGGTTGGCGTGGCTGGAGCCGACCAGGCGCACCGTCGAGGTGGAGCAGTTCTGCTCGTGGTCGGCGTGCAGGATGAGCAGCTTGTCCAGCGCGTTGACCACGACCGGGTTGAGCTCGTAGTCCTCGGCCGGCACCGCGAAGGTCATCCGCAGGAAGTTCTCGACGTAGCCGAGGTCGTTGCGCGGGTAGACGAAGGGCTGGCCCATCGCCTTCTTGTACGCGTACGCCGCGATGGTCGGCAGCTTCGCCAGCAGCCGGACCGTCGACAGGTGGCGCTGCGCCGCGTCGAACGGGTTGTGGCTCTCCGGGTAGAACGTGGCGAGCCCGCCGACCACCGAGGACAGCATCGCCATCGGGTGCGCGTCCCGGGGGAAGCCCTGGTAGAAGCGCTTGACGTCCTCGTGCAGCAGGGTGTGCTGGGTGATCTCGGTGTTGAACTCGGCCAGCTGGTCCGCGTTCGGGAGCTCGCCGTTGATCAGCAGGTAGGCCGTCTCGATGAAGTTGGCCTCGGCGGCCAGCTGCTCGATCGGGTAGCCGCGGTACCGCAGGATGCCGGCGTCACCGTCAATGAAGGTGATCGCGGACTTGTTGGCGGCGGTGTTGCCGAAGCCGTTGTCCAGGGTGACCAGGCCGGTCTGCGGGAGCAGCTTCGAGATGTCGAAGCCGGCGTTGCCCGCAGTGCTCTCGACGACGGGGTACTCGTACTCGCCGTCCTGGTACCGCAGTACTACCGATTTGTCGCTCACGTCTTCCTCACCGACGGTATGGATCCTCTTCCGACTGCCCTGACTGTCTCAACGATCCCCCACCCGAAGGACGGCGGCGCACCCGGGGTGGCCCCGGAAAGGACCGGGACCTACAAACTCTCCTGCCGATGCCGGTGTGAACCGGACAAGATCGGCACAGACCAGGTTCCGCCCTAAATCTCTTCACGTCAAGACAACCTCTGAACGTACCGTACCCCCTGATCGTCAGCCGGTAGCCAACCTGTGGTCGAGCGCGGAGTGCCGCCGACCGGCGCTGACGGCCCGCACCGCCTGGGCGATGGCCTTGCGTGAACCCACCAGGACCACCAGCTTCTTCGCCCGGGTCACCGCCGTGTACAGCAGGTTGCGCTGCAGCATGGTCCACGCCGAGGTCGTGACGGGAATCACCACCGCCGGGTACTCGCTGCCCTGCGAACGGTGGATGGTCACCGCGTAGGCGTGCGCCAACTCGTCGAGCTCGTCGAAGTCGTAGCCGATCTCCTCGTCCTCGTCGGTGACCACCGTCAGCCGCTGGTCGTCCACGCTCAGCGCGGTCACCACCCCGACCGTGCCGTTGAAGACGCCGTTGGCGCCCTTCTCGTAGTTGTTGCGGATCTGGGTGACCTTGTCGCCGACCCGGAACGTCCGCCCGCCGAACCGCCGCTCGGGCAGGCCGTCCCGGGCCGGGGTGACGGCCGCCTGGAGCAGCGTGTTCAGCGCGCCCGCGCCGGCCGGGCCGCGGTGCATCGGGGCCAGCACCTGGACGTCGCGGCGGGCGTCCAGGCCGAAGCGCTGCGGGATGCGGCGCGCCACCACGTCCACCGTCACGCCGGCCGCCCGCTCGGCGTCGTCCTCGGCGAACAGGAAGAAGTCCGGCAGGCCCTCGGTGAGCGGCGGCAGGCCCTCGTTGATCCGGTGCGCGTTGGTCACCACCCCGGACTGCTGGGCCTGCCGGAAGATCCGGGTCAGCCGCACCGACGGCACCGGGCTGCCCGCCGACAGCATGTCCCGCAGCACCTCGCCGGCACCCACCGACGGCAACTGGTCCACGTCCCCGACGAACAGCAGGTGCGCGCCCGGCGCGACCGCCTTGACCAGCTTGTTCGCCAGGATCAGGTCGAGCATCGACGCCTCGTCGACCACCACCAGGTCGGCGTCCAGCGGCCGGTCCCGGTCGTACGCGGCGTCCCCGCCCGGTTTCAGCTCCAGCAGCCGGTGCACCGTGGACGCCTCCGCCCCGGTCAGCTCCGCCAGCCGCTTCGCCGCCCGCCCGGTCGGCGCGGCCAGCACCACCTTCGCCCGCTTGGCCAGCGCCAGCGTCACGATCGACTTCACCGTGAACGACTTGCCGCAGCCCGGCCCGCCGGTCAGCACCGCCACCTTCTCGGTCAGCGCGAGCCGCACCGACTGCTCCTGCTCCGGGGCGAGTCGGGCGCCCGTCCGCTGCGCGAGCCAGCCCAGCGCCGCCGTCCAGTCGACGTCCCGGAACCCCGGCATCCGGTCGCCGTCCGCGCGCAGCAGCCGCAGCAGCTGGTTGGCCAGCGAGAGCTCCGCCCGGTGGAACGGCACCAGGTACACCGCCGTGATCTCCTGGCCCTCCGCGCCCGGCAGCCGCTCCCGCACCAGGCCCTCCGCGGCCACCAGCTCCGCCAGGCAGTCGATCACCAGCCCGACGTCCACCTGCAGCAGCTTCACCCCGTCCGCGATCAGCCGCTCCTCCGGCAGGTAGCAGTGCCCCTGGTCGCTGCTCTGCGACAGCGCGTACTGCAGGCCCGCCTTCACCCGCTCCGGCGAGTCGTGCGGGATGCCCACCGCCTGCGCGATCCGGTCCGCGGTCAGGAAGCCGATGCCCCACACGTCCGAGGCCAACCGGTACGGCTGGTTCTTCACCACCCCGATCGAACCGTCGCCGTACTCCTTGAAGATCCGCACCGCCAGCGAGGTCGACACCCCCACGCCCTGCAGGAAGACCATCACCTCCTTGATGGACTTCTGCTCCTCCCACGCCGCCGCGATCTTCTTGGTCCGCTTCGGCCCCAGCCCGGGCACCTCGATCAGCCGCCCAGGCTCGTGCTCGATCACCTCCAGGGTCTCCACCCCGAAGCGCTCCACGATCCGCTCCGCGAACCGCGGCCCGATCCCCTTGATCAGCCCCGACCCCAGGTACCGCTGGATCCCCTGCACGGTGGCCGGCAGCACCGTCGTGTAGTTCTCCACCGTGAACTGCCGCCCGTACTGCGGATGCGAGCCCCACCGCCCGAACATCCGCAGGCTCTCCCCCGGCTGCGCCCCCAGCAGCGCCCCCACCACGGTCAGCAGGTCGTGGGCACCCCGACCGGTATCCACCCGGGCCACGGTGTACCCGGTCTGCTCATTGGCATAGGTGATCCGCTCCAGCACACCCTCCACCTGCGCCAGCTGCACCGGGACACCTCACGACCTAGCCACCACACCCCTGACGCCCCGACCGTACCCCCGCCCACCGACACCACTCACCGGGCCGGTCGACTCCCCCTCGCACGCCCCCCGCGCACGACCCCGTCGCACCACCGCGGGATCACTACGCCCCCTCCCCCAGGCGAAGCACCTGCGGCACCCGCCCCCGCCCCACCAGGCCCTCGACCGCCGCGGCCCCCGGCACCACCACCAGCAGCACCACCGCCGCCACCACGAGCGACGCCCAGTCGGGCGACAGCGCCGGCGCGCCCGGCCCGCCGGTGAACGCCCGCAGCTCCAGCGCCGGTCCGAGCAGCCACGGCAGCCCCATGCCCAGCGCCGTCCCGCCGAGCACCGCCGCCGCCATCACCGGCAGCAACTGCACCAGTTGGACGCCCGCCGCGGCCCGCGGCCCCAGACCCAGCGTCCGCAGGTACGCCAGCATCCGCCCCCGTTCGCCCGCGCTCAGCAGCAGCTCCAGCACCACCGCCACCAGCCCCAGCACCAGCCCCACCCCGGCCGCGCCCCGGAACGCCAACTGCAGCGCCGCCACCAGCCCGTCGCCCGCGGAGATCCGCAACTCCCCGGCCAGGTCCCGGACCTCGACCGGCGCACCGCGCAGCACCGCGCCGCCGGCCGCCCCCGCACTGCCCGCCCCGGCCGTCGCGACCGAGGCCGCCACCACCTCCCGCAGCCGCCGCAGGTCGATCCGCTCCGCCCCCGCCACCGACCCGGCCCGCCCCGGCTCGGCGAAGAGCACCGCCGCGTGCCGCTGCCCGGTCTGCTTCGGCAACCGCTCCGCGCCCGGCCCACCGAAGACCAGCAACGGGCCGTCCCCCTGGTCCCCGAGCACCGGCCCGAGCGCCCGGTCCCGGGCGGCGCCCGTCGGCAGCACGCCCACGATCCGCACCCGGAACCGGCTCGACCCGGCGTCCGCGTCGAACGAGCCGTCCGGGAACCGCGCCGCCGTCAACGGATCGGCCAGCGCGGGCAGTTCGGCGCCCTCGCCGAGCGGTGCCGCGAGGCCCGCACCGGTCAGTGCGGCGGCCACCGCCGACCCCGGCTCCAGCTTCGCCAAGGCCACCGGGTCGACTCCGACCAGCCCGGCCCGCTTCACCACCGCGCCGTCCTCGTCCGAGGTCAGCGAGGCCACCGCGCCGCGCACCGTCAGCACCCCGCCGGCGCCCGGCACCTTCGCCAACTCGTCCACCGGCAGCGACCGTTGGGCCGGACCGAGGACCACCGCGTCACCACCGGTGCGCCACTCGGCCGCCGCCAGCCGCCCGTGCTGCACCGTGCCGGAGACCAGCGCCCCGAACACCGCACAGGCCAGCGCGGGTACCAGCACCAGCAGCGCGGTCGCCGCCGCCCCCGAACGCCGACCGGCCTGCGCCAACCCGACCAGGGCCACCGGACCGCGCCGCCGCCCCGCCCACCGGGTCAGCACCCGTAGCGGCAGGGGATACACCCGCAGCACCACGACCACCGCCGCCAACCCCAACAGCACCGGAACCAGCGCCAGTTGCGGATCCGGATCAGCAACCGCCGCGGTCCCCGACGGCACCGCGCCGCGCAACCGCAGCACCAGCACCCCGGCCGCGGCCACCACCAGCACCGCCCCCTCCCACGCCACCCGCCCGGCGAACCCGGACGCCCCGGCCACCCACCGCAGACCCCGCCGCCGCACCGGCTCCCGCCCTGCCCGCCGCACCGCCCGGCCCTGCCACCACACCGCCACCGCCGGCGCGGACGCCACCAGCACGCCCGCCGTCAACGCCGGCCACCACGCACCCGTCGCCCGCTCCCCGGCCAGCCGCTCCGCCACCACCCAGCCCGCCAGGAGGCCCGCCAGGACCGCCGGAACGGCCTCCGCCAGCCGGGCCGCCGCCAGCGCCCACTCCGCCGCGCCACGGGCCCGCTGGAGCCCCAGCGCGGCCTCCCTGCGCCGCGCCCCGAGCCGGGCCGCCGCCACCGCCGTGCACACCCCGATCGCCAGCAGTCCGGCCAGCGCGAAGGACTGCAACGACACCGTCCTGGCCCGCTGCTCCGCGAACCGGTCGACCAGCTCCGCCAGCCGCTGCTGCACCGCCGGCGGCGTCACCGCCCGCTGCCCCGCCGAACAGCCCAGCGAGGAATCCTGCACCGGGCCGCACAGCCGCGCGGGTGCGTCCGCCACGAACGCCCGCGCCCCGGAGGACAGTTCACGCACCCCCGGGCGGTGCCGCCGGTCCCCCACGGCTGCTGCGCGGTGCCGAACACCCAACTCGCCGACAGTGACAGCGAACCCCGCGCCTCCAACGCCTCCAGACCGGCCGGAGCCACCAGCGCCTGCCCGTACAGCACGAAACCGTTCGGCGTCGCCGCCTCCAACGGAGCGTTCAGCAACGGCAGTTCCCGCCACAGATCGTCCGAGCCGGCCAGCGGCTCGAACACCCCGACCAGCACCGCCCCGGTGTCCACCGTCCCCTGCGCCAGCTGCAACTCCTGACCCACCCGCAGCTGGAAGCGTTCCGACACCGGCCGGGACACCGCCAGTTCCAGCGGCGCCCGCCGCGGGTCCCCGCCCGGCAGCGCCGGAGCCCGGCCCGCCACCCAGCGCACCCGGTCCGCGGCGTCCTGCGCGTACACCAGCGACACCACCCCCGGATTGCCCCGCGGCCGGGCCACCCCCGCGCCGTCCAGCTCCAGGCCCTCGCTCTGCGCCCAGCCCGACACCCGCACCAGGGTCCGCGCCAACTCCCCCGACGACCCCTGCCGCATCCCCTCGCCGACCCGGCTCAGGTCCTCGTCCAACGAGCCGAACCTCGGCGCCGCCGACTGCCCCTCCCGGTCCCGCGGCCCGTACAGCGTCGCCCGCGCCGTCACCAACGGCCCGTCCGCCTGGGCCAGTTGCAGCCGCCGGTCCAACTCCCGGGTGGCCAGCCCGTCGTACACCGGCGGCCACAGCAGCGACACCACCGCCAGCACCGCCGACAGCACCCCCAGCACCACCGGCACCGGCCAGCCCGTCCGCGCCTCCCGCACCGCGAGCACCCAGCCGCCGAACCCGCCGAACCTCCCGCTCATCCGCTCTCCCCCGCCCGCAGCTCACGCGCCAGGTCCACCCGCGCCAACACCCGCGACAGCACCAGCACCACCGCCCCGACCCCCAGCCCGGTCACCAGCACCACCAGCGCCGTCCACCCCCACCCCACCGTCAGCCGCAACGCCGGGAACACCGCCTGCCCGCCCCCGTCCACCACGATCAACGGCAGCACCACGGCTGCCAACGCCACCCCCAGCAACCCGCCTGCCAGCACCGAGAACCCCACCACCGCCAACTGCTCCAACCGCAGCACCCCCGCCAACTGCCGCCGCCGCACCCCCAGCGCACGCAGCACCGCGAACTCCCGCCGCCGCGCCCGCGCCGACCCCACCGCGTGCACCGTGAACCCGGCCACCGCGAACACCGGAGACAACGCCAGCGACAACACCAACGCGCTGCGCCGCCCCGCCCGGAACGGATCCGCCGCCAACTCGGCCGCCCGCGCCCGCGCACTCTCCACCCGGCCCAGCCGCGGATCCGCCCCGATCGCCCGCTCCGCCGCCACCGCACCCGCCGCCGAATCCGCCGCCACCAGCCAGTGGTCGTCCGCCAACGGCGCGAGCCCCAGCCCCGCCCTGGTCGCCGCCAGCGCCGGCAGATCCACCAGCGCCCGCGGCACCTCCCGATCCGCCGCCCCCGGCACCTCCGGCAGCAACCCGACGATCCGCAGCCCGTACCGGTCGTCCTGACCCTCCATCAGCCGCACCTCGCGGCCCACCTGGAAGCCCGTCTCCCGCAGGAACGCGCTGTTCACCAGGGCCGGCACCGCCCGGCCCGCCACCGGCACCCCCGCCACCCGCTTCGGCGACCCCGCCGGCAGCAACCCGAACGACACCCCCGCCGTCCCCTCCCCCGCGAACGGATCACCCCCGCGCACCACCGCCGACAACACCCCGCCCGCCGACTGCCGCAGCTCGCACACCCCCGCCGACGACCGCCGCCCCGCCCCGTCCTCACCCCGACCCGGACACCCCAGACCGACCACCCCGCCCGGCCCCGCCGTCACATCCGCCCACACCGACCCGACCGGACGCACCGACCCCTCGATCGCCGCCACCGACAGGGTGAACGTCGCCCGCGGCCACCCCTTCGGATCACTCCGCAACGCCAACCCCGTGACCTGCAGCGGATAGCTCAACTCCCCCGCCGCCAACGGCAACACCACCGCGTGCTCCACGCCGTCCGCCGGCAACGGCGCCTGCACCTCCACCGCCAGACCGTCCGCGTCCTCCACCCGCGCAGCCAGCCACACCGGCCCCACCGCATCCGCCGCCGCCAACGTCGCCCGCACCCGGACCTCCCCCGGCCGCCCCGACACCGCCACCCCGTGCACCGGAGTGCCCTCCCGCAGCTGAGCCAACTGCGCCGCCAGCGAGCCCCGTTCGAGATCCGACCGGACCGCCGGCACCGCGTGCACCCGCGCCCCCGACGCCATCCGCCCCGCTGTCGCCACCGACTGCACCGCCGCGGTGTTCACTCCCGACACCTCGACCTGGACGCCCTGCACCTGCCCCCGGTCCACCGCCACCGGTGTCAGCGCCGCCACCCCCGGCACCGCCGTCAACGCCGACCGCCGCACCCCGCCAGGCAGTTCACCACCCGACACGCGCAGGTCCGCACCCACCTCGAACGCCGCCCGGTCCCGATCGCTCGGCCCCTCCCCCGCGATCGCCGCCGTGGTCAACGCCCCCACCGCCAGCGCCAACGCCATCAGCAACACCGGCGCCGCCTGCCCGGCCCGCCCCCGGCTCACCTGCCACCCGCTCAGCGGCGCCACCAACCCCCGGCCCCGCCGCGCCAACGCCTCCAACCCCCGCCCCAGCGGCGGCAGCAACCGCAACAACAGCAACGCCGCCGCCACCGTCATCACCACCGGCGCCGCCACCAGCACCGGATCGAACCCCGCCGCACCCGACGCCGGCGACAACAACCCCTGGTAGCGCCGCAGTTGCAGGTACGCCAGGACCGCTGCGACGACCGGCACCAGGTCCGCCCCGGCCCGCTGCACCGCCGACCGCCGCGCCGAACGCGAGGAACCCTCCCGCTCGCCCCCGTCCGCCGTCCACACCACCGGCAGCACCGCCGCACACCCGTGCAGCACCAACGCCACCCCCGCCACCGCCCACGCCGCCGGCCCGGCCGCCTCAGCCGCGGCCCCCTCGACCGGCAGCCCCAGCCACCCCAGCACCCCCAGCAACGGCCCCGCCGCCCACACCCCCAGCAACGCCGCCGGCACCGTACACAGCGCCCACTCCACCACTGCTGCCCGGACCAACCGCCACCGACCGGCCCCCCTGGCCAACTGCAGCGCCAGCTCCGCCCGCCGCAGATCGGCCAGTTGACGCGCCGTCAGCATCATCGTCACCGCCGACAGCACCGCCAACATCGTCACCGGCACCAACATCCCCGACCGCGCCACCAGCATCGGCGCCCGCAACCCGTCCAGCACCACCGGCAGGTCACTCGACGCCCGAACCCCCTCCATCGACGGCTCCGCCCCCCGGAACACCGCCCGTACCGCGTCACCCCCCGTCAACCGCTCCACCCGGTCCCGCAGCAGCCCCACCCCCTCCGGCCGCAACCGCCCCGGATCCGGCAACGCCGTCCACTGCGCCACCACCTGATCCCGCATCACCGGCTGCCCCCGCAACAACTCCGGCGCCGCCACCAACAACCTTTCCGGCGACCCCAACGCCGCCCCACTCCCCCACGCCCGCCACCACGGCTCCGCCCCCACCGCCGGCCGGTACACCCCACTCACCGTCACCCGCCACACCACACCGGTCGGCAACGCCACCGGCACCACCCCACCCGGCACCACCCCCAACCGCCGCGCCACCGTCTCCGACACCGCCACCTGGTCCGCCCCCATCGGCCACGCCCCCCGCACCAACTCCGCGAACCGCCCGGGCTCCCCCACCCCCAGCGGCACCACCTTCAACGACTCCGCCGCCGCCCCCGCCACCGCCGGAACACCCACCTCGAACGGCACCGACCCGTGCAACACCGCCTCGATCCGCGCCGGCATCCCCGGCAACGCCCGGTGCAACGCCCCCCGCACCGCCGCATCCGACCGGACGTCCGCCCCCTCCGCGTACCGCCCCTGCACCGACACCGACACCCGCGGATCCCCCGCCAACCGGTGCCGCATCCCCTGCGCCACCGAACTCCCCGTCAACGCCGTCAGCGCGGCCAGCACCGCCACCGCCACCAACACCGTCACCGAGGCCGCCCCCAACACCACCCCGTACCGCCCCGCCCGCCGCACTCCGTGCCCCCGTTCACCAGGTGGTCTGGACCAATCAGTGATCGGAGAGTCTGCCCGCCGGCCGGCACCGAAGACAAGCGGCACAACGCAGAAAGGGCCCCAGCCAAATGGCTGGGGCCCTTTCTCAAAAGGAGTTCGGCGGCGTCCTACTCTCCCACAGGGTCCCCCCTGCAGTACCATCGGCGCTATGAGGCTTAGCTTCCGGGTTCGGAATGTAACCGGGCGTTTCCCTCACGCTATGACCACCGAAACACTATGAAACCATCCGCCACCCACCCGTATCGATGGGGGTCGTTGTTTCAGAACAACACAGTGGACGCGAGCAACTGAGGACAAGCCCTCGGCCTATTAGTACCGGTCAACTCCACCCCTCACAGGGCTTCCATACCCGGCCTATCAACCCAGTCGTCTACTGGGAGCC